>VBBA01000263.1 GCA_005888675.1 Candidatus Bathyarchaeota archaeon
TACCGCCACTCTTCAAGCTCAACTTTCGAAACCGCATGTTTGATGTCCCCGAGAAGGATTAGCTTGTGCGCGGCCGTCTCCCAAAGAATTCTCCGCAATTTTTCCAAAAGGCGAGGCACTTGCGAAGGGACATGTATGCCCTGACGAGCCAGAGTCACTTCCCAGCCGAGATGTAGGTCCGCGATGACTAACACCCGATCCCCCGACTTTTCCAACAAAAGAGCGGGCTGGCCAGTTACAGGCTTGACTAGAACATCGCCGATTGAAGATTCGGGCGAGGCTTTCAACAATCTGTGTCAGCGTGCATGAAGAATGAGAACCTTATCTTAAACCGGGAATGCCATACTAGACAAGGAAATCGACAGGCTCATGGACGAGACGCTCATACTCCGACAGGTTCGGGACGATACCCGCCGGACGGGAGGCTTAGACGAAGACGGCAAACAACGCTTGATTGAAGCTTTCAACAAAAGGTTCAACCAGGCAATGGAACTTGTGGAAGAGGAGAAGGTGAGCAAGTACGTGTTCAGCCCAAGCGGCAGAACCATCTGGGTTGTGGCAGGGAAGCACGGCGAATATCAGGTCTTGCCGGAGAGTATGTTCTGTAGCTGCGACGACTACTTCTTCCGGGTAATGTCAGGGAAGAAGCAGGTCTGTTACCACATTATCGCGCAACAAATGGGCGAGGCACTCGGGAAATATCGGACTACCGATTTAGCAGACTCAAATTATGCCCAGATAACGTCCAAATGGACACCGCCGCCCCTGCAATCGTAGAGTTCCTGACACAAGCTCACTTCTTCTTGGGAAACTTTGCGAACATTCGCCTCAGTTCCTCTTCACTAATGCCGCTACGCTCTCGGTCCAACAAACGTACGAGCCGGTATATCTCACGCTTACTCCTCCTCTCCTGCAGTCTTTTCAACCGGCTAGTCAGCGTCCTTGCAGATTCCTGATCTAGACTCTTTCCAAGAATATTCTCCACAAGCCGGCGACCAGTATGTTTGCCAATCCGGAAGGTTCGTTTTCTCCCGACCATTTCAGGAGGATACGGCTCGTAGGTCCGTGGATTCCTCAATAGCGCGGCGACATGGACGCCAGCCTCGTGTGAGAAACTGTTACCTCCTATCACTGGTTTATGTGCCGGTATCGGCACTCCGGAGAACTTCTCGACTAGGTGTGCCAGTCGATAGATTCTATCCATTCTCACGCCTGTCCGCCAATTGTACAATAGTTCCAAGGCGAGGCATACTTCCGCGAAGGACGCGTTTCCCGATCTCTCACCGATTCCATTGATCGTTGTTTGTGGGACGTCAAACCCGGCCTCTACGGCGGCGAGAGTGTTCGCGGTTGCCAGGCCGAGATCATCGTGAACATGGATCGAGTATGATTGGGCACGTATCGAGGAACGGACGAGTTTTGCAAATTTGCGTACTTTCGCAGGCGTTGCTATTCCAATCGTATCTGTTATGACGACTCCTTTGGCACCAGCGGTGATGGCAGATTTGAAAAATCGGAGGATGAAATCGGGACGGGATCTCATCGTATCCTCCGAGACCGCGTGAACATATAGTCCCCTGTCGCGAGAGTATTCGATCATTTTGTTGATCCTGTCGATCACGGTGGTTCCGCTCATGCGGAGACTGTCCCTCATCAATTCAGGACTGGTGCTGATGAATAGAGCGATTTCCCGGACCCCGGTGTCGGCGACTGCGTCGACATCTTCAACTCTGCAACGTGCTGGACAGATGAGTCTCATTCTAAATTGCTGGTCCGCGAGCAATTTGCATGCGCGAGAGTCATCTTTTGACGCGACGGGAAATCCCACCTCTGCCATAGCAATGCCCACCTCGTCCATCTTTCCTGCCAAGCGGAGCTTCTCATTAGGGCTAAAACGCACGCCTGGGCTTTGTTCACCATCTCTTAGAGTCTGGTCCCAGAACCTGATCATTTTTCAGGAGACTGGTCTTCGGTTCATGTTGGGAATAAGGTCTTTCTGACTTTGAGACGACCCGTGAAATGTCCTAGTCTTCCTTCTGTGCTAGGAGGCGCATGTTTCTGACAACCGCCTGCCCAGCTTGTCTAGTGGAGGCTTTGCCCCCGAGGTCGTGTGTCAATCCTTCTCCCTTCTCTAGGCTTTGGACCACGGCCCTCTCTATCAGTCGGGCGGCCACATCTAACTGCTTGTCAGTCGATTTCTCGCTGAGCCATTCCAACATCATCTTCACGGAGAGTATGGCAGCTGTAGGGTTAGCCACGTTCTTCCCTGCATATTGTGGGGCGGATCCATGGACGGGTTCGAACATTCCGTGTTTCTCTCCAATATTCGCCGATGGTGCAAGCCCAAGTCCTCCCTGTAAGGCGGCACCAATTTCCGAGAGTATGTCGCCAAACAAATTCGTTGTGACTATCACGTCATACTTCTCCGGTCGTCTAACCAACCATTGGCAGATAGCGTCAACAAAGGCATAATCTTTCTCTATCCTCGGAAACCTCCCAGCGAGGTCGTTGAAGATCGATCGG
>VBBA01000264.1 GCA_005888675.1 Candidatus Bathyarchaeota archaeon
CGGGTCGAACGTTCGCGTATACGTCAAGGCCCATTCGTAGGCCGAAGACTACATCGCCGCCGACTGGACGTCCGTCCTCTCGGACAACGTCGGGCAAACCTATCGGACCAAGAAGAATTGCATCAGCCTTTCTACACCTTTCAAACGTCTCCTCGTCCCATTCATGCCTCCGCCTGCCCTTGCCGAGCCAGTATTTGGCA
>VBBA01000265.1 GCA_005888675.1 Candidatus Bathyarchaeota archaeon
AGTACCCTTATTGTCGGCGAACCCATTGGCTGGACCGTCTCCTTTGACGGTTAGCTTTGATGGGACAGGAAGTACAGAGTCAAGTGTAGATTCCGGGGTTAGCATTACGAATTATAGATGGAGTTTTGGCGATGGATCTGCAGATGTAACTGGCGCGAGCAACGGTAAGGTCATGCACACTTACAATAATCCCGGAGATTATATCGTGGTCTTGACTGTGACTGATAGTAATGGACAATCACGTAGCATCTCTTCAAAGATTAGTGTGAGTGTTGGAGAGTATTGGGTTGGACCTCTTGTTGCTGGAGCACTAGCAGTGGTCTTGGTGGCCGGTTGGCTTCTGTTCCGACGACCGCACGGCAGGAGAGCTAGGATTCGCAATAGCAAACAATAGGATATTCTGTCGCCATCTGAACAATTTCAGCGGGAGCCTTGCCGGTCTGGGACAGTCCCATTATGCCCCCGGTGATGCTCAATGCATCTATTCCCTTGGTTCCTAGAAGCTCAGCGACTCTTAACGAGGTAGCACCTACCATGCAAACCAGTAATGTCTTGCCTTTGTCCGGGATCAGAGCCTTGAATGTCTCTGGAATTTTCTCTGTGGATATCAGGGTCTGGACGTCCTGTGCTCTGGCAATTCTTACCTTGTCCGGTTTGAGTCCGAGGCTGGACGCGATCAGTTCGACCCCTTCAGTCCTTGGTGCGAAGGCGGTGTGGGTCCAGAGAACTGTCCCATACTCCTGGGGATTGGCTCTTGCCTCTTCAACCGTCAACTCATACTTCTTCTCCTCGGCGAATGGTCCGAGAGTCTTCTGATATTTTTCGACACCGTCGGCAAGTATGATGACGAATCTTTCGCCTACTCCATAATTCAGCATTTGAAGAGTAGCGTAGAGTGCGAGGGCACTGCTTTCTCCGATATCGTATCCTTTTCTTGCGAAGTATCGGAATAATGGTTTTGCGGCTTCAAAGTCAGCCTCGTGCTGGCCGAGGTATTGATCGGGGCGATAGAATTTTAGACCAATAGACTTGTCTTTTGTCCGTATGCCGGCAACATCCTGGTTATTGAGTGGATAGACGATGTGCAGATTCTTCTTTCCATATTTTTTCTGGGTGTAGTTGCTTAGTCCGGTTGCGGTGCCTCCGGTTCCGAAGGTCGTGACTATTCTGAAATCTTCTAGAGAGTATCCGTGCCGGATGAGTTGTTGATCTATCTCGGGCCCGGTGACTGTCTCATGGGCGAGCATGTTATACTCGTTGTCGTACTGCTCGGGACAGAAGCCGTTGTAGATCTTCGCAAGATGCTTTGCTAATCCAATAACGTCCTGCCGCGCTAATAGTTGGAGGACGCCTGGGAGTGATTGGTCGTAGATGGACGTGTCCAGTCCATACTCTGATAATTGTTGTTGGATGTTCTGGGCGACCGTCTTCGCCATAAGCGTATTCTGATCCATCTGGAGTCCCGGTGCAGGACAGATGTCCACGTCCAGATCGATCGTCTTCACTCCTTGTCTTTCCAGTTCCTCGATCACGCCCTCCTGGAGCTTTCTCGAGACTAGTGTGATGACCTCTAGGCCTAGGCTTCGGAGCATTCCGAGTGCTATGCCGAAATTGCCTGATGTTGCCTCGAAAATTATCTGACCTGTTCGTAGTCGTCCGGTTTTGATCGCGTCTTCGATTATCTGGACCATTGGACGAACCTTGACGGAGCCTCCATAGATCTGGGAGTCCAGTTTCCCGAAGATCCTAATTTTTCGGGGGAGTTCGAGTCCGTACTCGGTCCGTGCACATAACATCAGATCATTGGTAATGTCCGTTAGTGGAGTCGGGTTCTGGATACTCGATCCATTGGCTCCTTCTTCCCAGTGCGGGACCTTGCTCTTTATCTGACTGTTGAATTTGGCGAGTAGGTTTTTGTCTGGCTTTCCATTGAATGCGGTCTCTTTCTCGGGTGACTTGGCGATCTCCATTGTGGATAGTGTTTTTAATGACGTATGTTATAATCTTGCGTTATGCCACAAGGATACCGTGCCCCGAACGTTCCGGACAGTAAGGTCACCCCCGTATTTGTAAGGGATGAGCTTTTGAACTGTTTCCAGAGTGCGAACAGAGAATTCGCGAACTTGTTGAAGATGCAGGTTACGGATGAAGCGTTAAAGCAGCAGGTGAAGACGTTCGTGTCTACTGTCTTCCAACAATGTGGGGTTAGCTATACCAATCCTACAAGACAGGGTATCGAGGTCGCGATCAAGACTTGCAAGGATAACGCGGAAAAGATGATGGGAGCGCAGGGAGCAGATATTATCCGGCATCACTATGCCGAGATGATGAAACTAGTCGACAGATTACCTTAGTTCCTCCCTATTTTCTTCAGGACAAGGAAATTTTTTGGCCTGAAGGTCCGGCCGCTTGAACTCTTAGGTTTGAGATTAGAACTTGGTCATATCTGCTGGGGAACTCAAGGAATGATGTCGTGTCTTGTCGCGGCTCCCACTCGCGAGGATCGTGCCGAGAGATCACTGTGATCGTTTGGCTAAGAGCGCTTGAGTTTCCGTCGTTGTCTGTAATTGTTAAGGTGAGATTGTAGGATCCTGATCGGAGGTAGGCATGACCAACTACCCTGCCGGTTTCGGTGGTGCCATCGCCGAACGTCCATTCGTATTTCGTGATGTTACCATCCGGATCGTATGAGTTGGAAGCATCGAAAAATATGAGCTGGCGCTTTACGGCGGGTGTCACAGATTCCGTGAACAGGGCGACTGGAGGCCTGTCTAGGATTCTTAATGTCAAACTCGCTGTGCTAGTGATCGATCGATCATCGGTCGTTGTCAACGTGACGGTGTACACACCTGCTCTGTTGTAGGCGTGGACTGCAGTGACCCCAGTTCCTACCTGGCCATCTCCATAGGTCCAGTCATAGCTCTTGATAGTTCCATCGAGGTCGAAACTCCGTGAGGCGTTGAAGGATATTGAATCACCAGTCAGTGGGGCAGTCACGTTTGAAGTGAACGTGGTTATAGGGGGCCTGTCCAATACAGTAATTGTTCCGCGAGCTTCGCCGATTGAACCAAGTTGGTCCTTAACGATCAAAGTCACTGTGTAGTAGGGAAGTATTGGAGAAGCAGTAACATACGTGTGAACCACGATGAGGCCGGTTGCAGAGCCTCCGTCACCAAAATCCCATTGGTAACTGACTATGCTGCCGGCCGAGCTGTAACTTTGGGAACAGTCGAACGATACCGGAACCCCTGTCTGAACGATAAATGTGGCCGATGAGAACTTTGCAACTACGCCAGGCACTGTCACAGTCCTGGTGATCGAATCAGTCCTTCCTAGATCATCCGTAACAACTAGAGTTACGGGATAGTTTCCTGGGAGATCAAACGAGTACTTGATGGACGTTCCGCACTGTTGGAAATTTGGAAGTCTCCAGCAATAACTGGTTATCGTCCCATAGTTGTCGGTGCTCGATGACCCGTCGAAGGTAACCATTTCCATTACTGAGGGTAGCGT
>VBBA01000266.1 GCA_005888675.1 Candidatus Bathyarchaeota archaeon
TTTCCAAAGGCCACACTGGGAGGATTAGTAGATGTCCCTACTCTGGATGGCAGAGCCCAGGTAAAGATTCCGCCTGGGACAAGGCCTGGGACTCTTTTCAGGTTGGAAGGGAAGGGACTACCAAGCATGGAGAGTCACAGGCGGGGCGACGAGCTTGTCCGGGTCAACGTGGATGTCCCCTTGGAACTTACGAAAAGGCAACGAGAGCTTCTTCAAGAATTCGCCCATGAAATC
>VBBA01000267.1 GCA_005888675.1 Candidatus Bathyarchaeota archaeon
TCCACTCTAACTATGGTCCCAGACCGGATATCTACTTTCAGAAAGTCTGCAAAAGAGACCAGCCCAGTAACGGCGCCATGCTCCATAAGCTGTGCCCGGTCGACGGAACCATTATCGAATATTTATTGAAGACTCTCCCTCCGTCCTATCTTCGCAGGGAGTTCTCGAATACATGAGTACATCCGCGATGATGAATATTCGTGACAATCTCGGAGTATATGCCGAGATCGCAGCGAGACCCAGGGTTAGTCTTACCCCCCTTCCTACACCGCTAGAGCATGCTCGGTCGATGAGTACTAGGCTTGGTCGAAGAATCCTCGTGAAACGAGACGATGTTATGAGTCTCGCTCTCGGAGGCAATAAGGTGAGGAAACTGGAGTTTCTGTTGGGGGATGCGAAGAACAAGAGGGCTGACACGATTATCACAACAGGCGCTCAACACTCCAATCACGCAAGATTGACCGCTGCCGCCGCAGTAAAGATGGGACTCAAGCCGGTTTTGGTCCTTCGCGGAAAACCATCCCCGCCTAAGGGCAATCTGCTTCTGGACAGGTTGTTGGACGCTGATATCAGATTCACAGAAGAGCAGCCAGATGCTGCCGTGAATAATGTGGCAGAGGAATTGAGGGCGAAGGGACACACTCCCTATGTCATACCTGGTGGTGGGGCGAACGCTGTAGGGACCTTAGGCTATGTGAATGCTGCTCGGGAGATCCTCGCGCAGGCGCGTCATGATGGATTGAGAATCGACTATGTCGTCCATGCCACGGGCACTGGTCCCACTCAGGCAGGGCTAATAATTGGATTCCATATCTTGAATTCCAAGGTGAAGGTCCTGGGTGTGAGCAATGGTCCCGACGAGGCCACGGGCAAACAGCTAGTACGGCATCTAATAGACGATACAATAAAACTCCTCGGGGTGAAATTGTCAATTCCAGATGAGGAGATCATCATCTATGATGATTATACATGTGGTGGGTACGGCGTCATCACTCAGGAAGTTGTCGACGCAATGATGCTTGCTGCTCGGACGGAGGGTTTGATCCTTGATCCTGTCTACACTGGAAAGGCAATGGTCGGAATGAAGGGATTGATCGAGAAGAAGATTATCCATGAGAACTCGAACACTGTCTTCCTCCACACAGGAGGATCACCGATAACCTTCCAGTACGATAGCGAGGTCTCAAGATATTTCTAGCGAAGATTAGTCAGGATGCGAAGGCAGGACTATCGGTCACCCTCCGGGTGGACCGGTTGTTGCTGAGGCCAGTCAGATTCAGGTTCTAGAGAAGAGACTTGTGTGAACCACAGTCACGATTATATCCCCTTCTATTTTTTGGACCGTCGCTTAGCCGATGACCTTTCTGAATAGGTACATAGTCGCACCCAACGTTACGATAGCGATTATCGCGATTACTGCGTAGGCGGTTATCAGCGGGTTCCACACATTGGTCCAATCTGGTCCGATTACAAGCGCTCTGATGGCGTCGACAGTTATGCTGACAGGGTTGTAAGCTGAAACCGACTTCATCCATTCAGGCAGAAAGAACTGGGGAGACAACGCAGTGCTCATGAATAGCAGAGGGAACGTGAGAAAGCCAGCGATCCCGAATACCGACTCCGCGCTCTTGGTCTTCAATCCTAGCGCCAGCGAGATGCCGGCCCAGGCCAGCCCGAAGAAAGCAATTGTAACCAGTATGAGCAACAGACCGAGTGGTCCAGTTGCTGGGAAGACGCCGAACACTAAGGCGCCTAGACCTAGTATTATCGATGATTGGACGACGACTCTAAAGGCGTCGGTCAAGAGACGCCCAAGAAGGATTGCAGGCCTACTGACCGGAGTTGCCAACATCTTCTCCAGGTAGCCTGATTTGACGTCGTCGACAACCGCCGTTCCCGACTGGAAGGCGCTTGAAAATGCATTCTGCAAGACGATTCCTGCGATTGCGAAGGTCACATAGCTAGTGGTCCCGGTTGAAGCGAAGCCCGGGATGCTAGAGAATCTGTTGAAGAGCTGCGTGAACAGTAAAAGGAAGATTACGGGCTGCAATAGCGAGAAGAAGAGCAGGATCGGGTTGCGGACGAGCTTCTTCAATGATCTCTTGAACAGGTAGCCTGTGTCGAACAGTAGTGTCATCTTGTCCTACCTCCTTCTCCTTCCGAACATTCCGCCACCATACTGTTTGCTCAATTCTTCGACTCTGATACGCTTTCCGGTGTGTTTGAGGAAGACATCATCCAATGTCGGGGTGGATAGATTCAAGGATGCTACTCTGATCTGTGCCTCATCGAAGGCCCTAACAATGTCAGGGATAAGATAAGCCCCGTTCTTTGCATAGACCGTCAGTCCCATGTCTGAGTTCACGATGTCTGTGACGCCGCGGAGTCCGC
>VBBA01000268.1 GCA_005888675.1 Candidatus Bathyarchaeota archaeon
AACCTGGATCGTATCCTCGCCGACCACTCGTCCCCTTACGAGTTTCCGTCGACGTTCACCGTCAACCTTCGACCTGAACCCTACACCTTTTGTTAGCAGGGCTTTCTTCTTGGCGGTTCCTTGAATGTCCCATCGCATCGGGATACCATCTTTGTCCGTACCGCCGGTGATCTTGAGCATGACAGTCCCGATGTTCAACAATCTACCATCAACCGACTCTCCTATCCCCTTCCCAACTAGAGGCTGAGCCCTAACCCCTTCAAGAGCGACGGGCCTGGTAGTCTTTGCCTTCGGGTCCGAAACATTGAGCGTGAACTTTGCCATACGATAGTCCCGGTTCTATTTCCTCGACGCGACTCCCTCTGCCCTATAAAATAGAGCTTTGGTCGGAAAGCATCCGTTCGAGATTGGCCTCAACTACAAGTTTGGTAAGCTGTAATTCTAAGGGTGAAACGTATTGGAAAGCTGAAATGGTGAGAAACATCGACCCGATCACAGGCGCGATAGGGATCGTTCTCGTAGACTTTGCAGCACTGATTCTCATAAGCAAGGTATTTTCTCCAAGTCACAGTATAGCCTCACAGGAAAACTTCTCATTATCAGAGGCTCTTGGATTCTTGGTGGGTCCCGGTTGGTTTCTGACCACAAAGGGATTTCTTCGTTGGTCTAAATATGTCTGTGTATCATTGGGAAATTTTTTAGGAATCCTAGGTGTCGTTTTCGTGTACGGCCTTCTCACTTTTTCCTGATCTTATGAGACGTGATATGTGTTTCTTGACCTCGATCTCTCCGAGTTGAAGACGGAAAGGCTGACCGACTGTTTGTTCAATTTGTGATGGCGGTTGTAGATGAATACGGCGTTAGGTGGGAGGCAATTGCTGGTTTGGAGATTGATGAGGCGACTTCCAATTGATACCCGCTAGGCTTCCTGCTAATCCGACTAGGGGACCGACGCTTGCGAATAGCGTGAAAAGATTGGCGGTCCCATTGAAGGGGGAGTAGAGGAAGTAGAACGAGCCCGTTAGGTCTACCAATGACGCGATTAGAATGATCGCTCCCCAAGCGGAATGTCTTCTTGGTCGAAAATACAACAATGAACCTCCAGAACAAATGACCAGACCCATAACAAGCGTAAAATCGAACAAAGGATTAGCAAGAGCGACTGTAAGGTTCATCGAAGCAGTCAGGGTCGCCAACGAAAGGGTAAAGGCCCCACCTACAAGTGAAAGTATGATCCCAAGTGTCGGTCTTGGTTGGACCACAGAAGCAAATTTAGCGATAATGTGATACTTAACATGTTGTACGCTATGAGCTAACGAGTGGCTCAATCATAAGCCAGCACTGAAGTCGTAGAGTTTATCCTACCATTGTACTCTGCTTGCCTAAGCCCATGATCTCACTCAACAATGCCACTTCACCAGGGGAGAGGTAGTCCTTGAACTTCGACGACAAGATCTTCACGTGCTGGGGTGGCACGTCCACGTACAATACTTCCCCCTCGAAGATGTGACGTCCAACCGTGGGCTTGTCGATGCTGACTGCAACCTGCTTACCGACACCCGCCTCTGGCACATCCTTCCCCTGATCCTGTACATGCACTATGGTCCCGACCCGCTTCCCGTCCTCATTGGCCAGTGGATACTTTGGACGGACAACGCCCTCTAATATCTCCACCCCGACGATGGCAGGATCGCTACGTCGGAACACGTTCCCTCTCAGTATCCGTATCTTACCGGGACGAATCAATAGATCCATCTCCGCCTTGACGCCTGCCGATCTCTGGGCAGTGACCCATCTAGAATAGTCCTCTAGAACATGATAGATTATGTTGCCACGGAAGATCTGGATACTCGTGGCCGTCGCTTCCTCTTCCGCATCCGGAAGCATCTTCACATTGAACGCGATAATCGCGGCAAGATAGGGATCCTTCGACTTTACAACCGTCGCCTCGACAATGTCCCTTCTGGAAACGTCACCGACGTCCGCTATTCTCACGGGCACGTTAGCCGCTGCAAGCGAGGTTGTCAGTGCCTCCAACGAGCCGAGAGCGTCGGCCTTGACAATAATCCCTACCCTGTCCGTTGTAACCTTAACAGTTTCAACTTCTTCCCGTATCCTCTTCTCGATCACCGCTTTCTTCTCAGGACTGCCCACTACGTACAGTGGCGAACCGGACAATGCCTCGTCCAGTCCTGGTGCAGCAATCTTTACTCCAGCCGCGGCGTCCACATATTCTACGTGCGAGAACTTGTCTCTGGGATCCCGTATCT
>VBBA01000269.1 GCA_005888675.1 Candidatus Bathyarchaeota archaeon
TTCAATCGTCCATTATAGATGACAGCATCTACCGTCGCTCCTAATCCAGGCTCTTCGTTCACTTCCAGCACCGTTCCTTCCGCGGGGCCCTGTTCAACCACTAGTTTCTTCTTCATGAACCCCTGTGTTAGTCCGACCAAGACTGACAATAATTCGGGCAATCCTTCCCCAGTCTTCGCACTAGCGGGGACTAGAGCGATCGTTTTGGTGAAGTCTCTGATCCGATCAAACCGATCGGTCGCGAGGCCATATCTCGAAAAGGCTCCCATCATGGTGTATAATCGATTATCGAGATCTGTCACGACTTCGGGTCGCTGATTCCTCAGGTTCTGAAGGAATGACCCACTGCGCAGGGACTTCCAGCCCGGTACAGCATCCACCTTGTTGGCACAGACAAGGAAGGGAGTCCTTCTTGCTTTGAGAATATTCATCGACTCGACGGTCTGTGGCTCAATGCCTTTCGTTAGATCGACGACCAGGATGGCGACATCCGCGGCAGAGCCACCTCGACGGCGGAGGTTGCTGAATGTTTCATGTCCTGGAGTGTCGATGAATAATAGTCCGGGGACTTCGATCTTGAATCCGAACCTTTCTAGTAATGGACCACAGATCTTCAGAACAGTCTGCGCGGGAATCAGACTAGCGCCGATCCATTGCGTAATTTGACCTGGCTCTCTATCAGCAACAGAAGTTCCCCTGATGCGATCTAATAGTGTGGTTTTGCCGTGGTCAACATGGCCTAGGACGACTACTATCGGCTGCCGGATCGTTGTTGACATTCATGCCAGGCCTCCAGTATCTTAGGGACATAGCCAAATTGAACCTGGTTCGTATTAAACTATTGAGACTATTCTGAACGAAGGAGCAGGAAAAGACTATCTCAGCGCATCTGGCGGAAAGAAGATTGATGCTTCCTTC
>VBBA01000270.1 GCA_005888675.1 Candidatus Bathyarchaeota archaeon
CCATTGATCAATAGTTGCAGCGCATTCACAAATTGCAACTGGTTCACCACAGTATCGGCGGGGCCAGGATTACTGTTCGCCGGGATCGGAGGATTGATCATCTGGGAGAACTATGGAGGACGTAGCAGTATCGATTATTACTTGACGAATTATCGATTGGTAGAGACTAAGGCTGGACGAGTTGTCGGACAGGTTCCTAGGAAATTGTTCAAGGGAGAACCGACAGCTCGCTTTCTGGCGCAGGATTCCTCCTACGACCAAGCTGGGACCGCTGTCTACAACGTTAGCGTCCACGATCCCGAGTCGGGTGACGTGTTGATGCGGTTGAATGATATGCCTAGAGAGTCTGTAGAGTCGTTAGCAACGCTGGGAGGAGTTGTTTATTGTGAGCAGTGCGGTCGCGGGAATACTCCAAGCCAAAGGACATGTCAGTCTTGTGGCGCGACGCTCTAGAGAAGGACTGCTTCCAAATCACGTGGAAATCCGAAGCTCACTCAATTGCTCCAGTACGTAGGAAGCCGCTTCGCTAACCTGTTCTCTTCCTTTCTCAGTCAGACTGTAAATATGAAGTTCGATCAAGGGACGTCCAGTAATCTCACCGCCACGTGGATGAGACTTGAAGTATAGGCCCGGAAACAGACGCTTCACCCGAACAAGAACCGGCGCGAACGCCGACTCGACAATTCCATCAATTTTCAGAGTTGTCTCGATAGGAGCTCTCCCACCACTTTTCTCAAGCAATGGAATAACCGATTCTCTGAAGATGGCCTCCATTTCCCGTGGAACACCAGGCAATGAAATAATTGTCGTGGATCCCGTCTCGATCATAACTCCCGGTGCGGTACCCACGGGATTGCTCAAAGGACTTGCACCCTTGGGCAGCATCGCCATCTTTCTCCTCGGACCGATCATCTTCGCCGGCCTTTCCATTCTTTTGTAGAATTGACGCACCATCTCCAATGCAGTCTCATTTAGTCGGACCGGCTTGCCCAGAGCTCTGGCAATGCCTTTCAATGTCATATCATCAGGCGTTGGTCCCAACCCGCCTAATGTAAACAGCAATCGAGGTTTTCGACGCAACGATTCCTCAACGGCGGTCGCAATCTCATTCAAAGAATCTGGAATCGTCGTGATCCTGCGGAGGAGCCAGCCGTGCTCCCTTAACCTCTGTGCAATCCAGTTGCTGTTTGTGTCCAGTGTGTGCCCGATCAATAACTCGTTTCCAATGGTGACGATCTCCACGGAATTCTTCTTCCTCAATTCTGGGTCACCATCTCTCTTTCTAGATCAGACAGTTGAAATCCTCTCCTTAGTTTCAGCAATGAGAGATTTCTAGGCTGCACGTTTGGCGTTTACTAGATAAACGCCCGTCATGATGAGGGCTAAGCTCACAACGGTCCAGATGCTCACTGCTTCCTGCAAGATTAGCGCGCTTGTCAAGACTCCAAAGACCGGGACGAGATTGCTGAATACCGAGGCTCTTCCTGCCCCGATCTTTGTTACGCCCTCGATGTACAGATAGTAGCCAACTATTGTAGAGAGCAAGGCCAGGTAGAGTATTCCAATCCATGAATCGCGACTCCAAGCATAGTTCCAGGGTTGCTCGACAATTGTGAAAGGTGCGAGGAACATTAGGCCGAAGACGGCCATCCAGGAATTGATCGAGAGACTGCTAACATGTACGCCGTCCTGATTGGAGTTGGTTTTCTTGACGAATCTTCTCAGGAGGATCGTATAGAGAGCATAGGATAAAGCCCCGAAGAATACAAGGCTGAGTCCCAAGGGACGATTCAGAACTCCAGGGTTAGGACTCAGAAAACCGATCAAGACGACGCCGGACAATCCGACTAACAGGCCAAGAATCTTCCATCTTGTCAATCGTTCCTGTGCGTAGACGCTGGCGAGGACACCTATCATTACAGGGCTCGCGCCGATAACAATGCTATCGTCGCTGGCAGCAGCGTACTTTACACCGTAGAGGAAGAAGATCTGGTAGAGTGTTGTGGAGAGCAGACCAAGCAGTACCAGCGTCGGAATCCAGTCCCTTCGAATGTGGATTGTGCCTTCTCGAAGGCGGAGAATTACCAGCAGGACTGGGACAACGATAATGTAACGGATCACTGCTATCGAAACAGTCGGCAGTCCCTCGGCGAGCAGGCGTCCCACGGGCCAAGCGGCTCCCCAGATCAGCATTGTAAGGATGAGTTGTGAATAGACGACGTAGTTCGCGTGAGTGGTCTTCGGGACGGATGACACTATCGTTGATTGAGAATATTCCGGCTTGATGCTAGATTACCGTCCTATCCGGATGGACGCTCTACGATGGGATATGTACCTTGACTCTGGATCTTGTCGTCAAATGCTGAGACATAGAAGGATGATCGGGCGTGCGGGCTATTCTTCGGATTCGGATTCTTCCTTCCGGGCTTTCGGTACCTTCTCAGTTGATTCGCCGGCCGGCTTAGGTGGAGGATTGACCAGGTCTGGTCTTAGAAAATATTCGATCGGGACCCATCGCGCCCTTTGTGTGCCTTTGATCCATGCGCCGTTTCCGTCGACCCATTCCACAGTCCCTTCGATTGTCTCTTTGTTGTGGAGGGTTACGGACACTGTGTCGCCTGGCTTAGGCATGCTACCGGTTGACATGGAATGATGTATCGCGCGGGTTGGCGCAGTGGCTTAACTAGGTTTCTTTCTCCGGCTCGCCGGCCGGGACAGTCCTCGACTGCAACTCTTCCGCGACTGCCTTGTACAATTCTGGATATTTCGCTCGCAAGGCTTCTTCGACTTCTGCACTGCTACTCCGGGCCCAATCTCTTGTTCCATCCTCGTCCGTCTTGATC
>VBBA01000156.1 GCA_005888675.1 Candidatus Bathyarchaeota archaeon
GTTGAGGTGATTAAGGGCATGATCAGCAACCAGTTAGGGATACGATTGGTCCTGGTCCTCAATGGGGTCAGGGAACTCACGTAGCCGCCTTTTCCGAGGAAAGCAACCAGAAAACAAGCTGCGTACAACGATAGTGCCAAGACCGTAACTACGTACAGGTTCAATGTCAGGGGAATTCGGAAGAATAGGAAGAAGAATTCGAGGTGCTGTATCGAGTAAGTGTTCACCATGTCCTTGCTGAGCTGGCTGGAGGTCAGCAGCACAACGCCGAGTATCAGAGTGAGAAAGTAGAGGAGGATTGAAGGGATGGATATTGCTTCGACAGCGTATTTTCCGGGAAAGAGTTCCCGGGATTTGCTCATTGTCTTAGGAGTATTAGCAGATTGCCATCTTTCCTTGCGTGAGCCGCTTTGAAAAGTCGTCTATGTTGTTGAGCTCGGCTTTCACAATGTCGTTGATAGGCTTTGAGACAGTCTTGACGTCTACTCCTTTCTCAAGAACAAGTTCAATTCCGACTCCTTTGGGATTGTTTATTGGTCGGCCAATCTGGCTGACGAGCCATACATAGACCTCCTGCAGACCTGAGACCTTCTGGTAGATGTGCTCGGCTATTTCGTAGCTGAGTAAGTTGTAGATTTTTCCTACATGGCTTACTGGGTTCTTTCCTGCTGCAGCCTCGGAGCATGTGGGCCGGTTCAGTGGGATTAGTCCGTTGACCCTGTTGCCTCTTCCAACTTGTCCGCCATCGCCGTCATCCGCCGATGTTCCCAGAACTGTAAGGTACATTCCTCCCATGCCCCTTCCTCTCTTGTCGAGAGTGTTGACGGATATATCCACGGACTTGGCCTTCGTTCTTGACTTGACGAATCTTGTGACTTCCTCTGTGATCTCCGCTTTTCGTTTGAAATACTGATCCTCATTCTCGATGAATCGGTCGACAAAAGCCTGGGCTATCGTGAGGTCCAACTTGTCCTTTTCTCTGAAAGCCATTATCTTGACGTCTTCACCTGTCTCTGGGTATTCCTTCTTGATGCTTGGACTATTGAGGAAACGTTCTGTTTGGAGAACTATTTTTTCCGTGTCCGTCATTGGTGCGTATCCGACCGCGGCGGAGGTGTCGTTTGCACCGAGATAGCGTCCTTTCCGTTTGAAAATGTCTGTTAATGCCTCAGATCCATGGGCAAGCTCGACCTGATACTTTACGTGTCTGTCCGGGTCGACGAACCTGAGATTCTTCTTGAACCACTTCTTCGCCGTATCAACAGCGATCTCTTCGACGGGAATGGGTTTTCCGTCCACATCGAATGTGGCACGGTCTCCGAATACCAGAAGCATTGGGCGTACGACCTCGCCGCCCGTGAATTTTCTTCTGACCTCTCCTGCAGCCAGGAGTGCCTTGTCGATATTATGATGGAGCACCGTCCCGTAGCTCTTGATATATTCCTTGGACAACGCAACGGATACCTCGTTCATCACCGCGTCACAAATATGGTCAGGATGCCCCAAGCCCTTCCTTTCCACAATCTCCAGCTCCTGCTGGTCGACAGGAACCTGTCTCAATTGACTAATGACAATACCCATCTCTACTATCTACCCAATCTCCAAATGCTCATACGTTTAGAAGCTGATCGTTTTGCGTTTTCGGCCGGCCGCCATTATTAACGTTTGTTAGGTTTATTCTGCAAGGAATACTGTAATCTTGGTTTACTGCCTTCTCATCGCAGCTACAATCGAGATTATGTCTCTATCATGCAACACATATTCCGAGGGTAATCGAAGGCCGTTTCTGACATCCATTGCGTAAAGCATCTTCGCCCCCAATTCGGAGTGTATCTGCTTTGCTAAGTCCCTAGCTGTGTAATCGTACGGAACTAGGAAGGCGTCTGGCAGGACATTGCCCTTGCGGTCAGAAAAGCTCTTGGGATCTTCTACAGGGTAGACCGTGTTCATCCCGAGGAGTTTGAAGACACAACTGTTCAACGAGAATTGTACACCCGTCCGCATTAGCTTATTCATTACTCTCTGTTGGACATAGGCTAGGGCCCATGCTTGATCCTTTGTAATTCTGGACTCCTCCTTGACTTTGAACGATTCCTCGCCGGGGACGTACTCTATGAATCCCTTCTCCTCAGCACGTTTCAAAGCCAATTCTGCCTCGCTGCATACTGGTATCACTAGTTGATTCTTGAATTCATCCCGCAATCTTTCAAAATTCTGCTCTGCGCACGGCAGGTCCATCTTGTTCGCGATGATGACTGTTGGTTTGGATATCTCTCGAACTTTTTCCGCGAATTTTCTTGAGTCTTCGTCCTTCCATTCGGCGGGATGCTTGGATTCCAATCCTGCCGTTTGGAGGGCCTGTTGTGTATGTCTAGGAAGCACTCCAATCCCGACAAGTTCTCTTCCTATCGGATCTGCGTACGAGTCCTTACCGGTCGTGTGCTTCTTTGCGCGTTGTAGAGCTCGATCGACCGCTACTTTGAACCATAGTATCAGTTCTTCTTCAATGTCGTATGCGTCTAGGATCGGATTTCCCATCCCGGGCTTTGTGATCTTTCCTTCCTCGTCAACACTTCCCGATGCGTCTACGACGTGTAGTAAGGCATCTGCCTGTGATACAACATTGAGAAATTGTGTACCCAGGCCTCTTCCGGCCCATGCTCCTTTGATCAGGCCGGGAAGATCCAGGATGTCTACGGGAATGAATCGCCAGCCGTCGAGGCATGATGAATTTACGGGCTTATCGGTCAAACCGAGTTCTCGACAAACACAGAGTGTCTGGACGCGTCCAGTTCCAAGATTCGGTTTCTTCGTCGTGAAAGGATAGTTTGACACTTCAGCCGTAGAGGATGTAGATGCGTTGAAGAATGTGGTCTTCCCGGTGTTAGTCTTCCCAACTATTCCGACCCTTAGCAATCTCCTGACCTCGATCGAATGATCCTAATTATCAGCCGAATATTTCTACCGGTTCCTTCTCATCTCTATGGGCAGTTCAAGTCACTTTCCGAAAATTTGTCGGTTAGAGGTGCCTTATTTTCTCATAGAATTCTATCAGGTTCCTCGCAGCCAGATTTTCCTCGTTAAGAGCGAAAATCTTCATTCCCTTCCCGTAGGGTTCGAACAGGATGATTCGACTCTTGACTAGGGGTTCGGCAATTCTAGCTATTGTGGAAGGTGATACGTCCAACACTCTGGCAAGTCCGGCCTGATTGAACACCTTCTGCCGGTTCTGCAGCAGATGTTCGACTAATCGCACCTGTGCTTTCGATTGGAAAATGTCGAGCAGTCTCAGCGTTCCATCCTTCGTACAGAATGATTAGTCATACACTACGAGTGTACCCATGTCCTTGCCCTTAATCGCGTCAAGGATGTTTTCTGGATTCGAGAGTGAGACAAACCTTGTAGGTATCCTAGATCTTTCTAGGATCTTTACTGCAAGGGGATCGAGAAGCTCGTACCGTCCAGCGAAGACTCTACCCGCCATCGCCAATTCCAGAAGTTTTCCAACATGTATTGTTCTCAGAAGCTTGGCCCTTGGGTTCTTTTTCGGGTCCTCCGTGTAGACTCCGTCGACATCAGTGGCGTTGACTAGAATTTTTGCTCGCGTTATTTCGGCCGCGAGTGTGGCTACGGCATTTGTGGATTGACCTGGTTGGAGCCCACCCATTACGACGACTCCGTTCGCTCTAACTAGCTCTGGGAGTCGGGTCAGGCTTCTTGCGCTCACGGCGGCCGTTTCTCCTTCGAAGGCAACGCGTAGGAGTTCCGCGTTGGCCCGGGTTATCTGGATACCCAAGAGGTCACAGGTAGACTCTTCAGCTCCAAGTTTTCTTGCGGCGTTGATGTACGTACGTGCATTCTCTCCACCGCCCGCCACCAATACAAGCTGATTGTTCTCGTCCACGAATCGGGTCAGAGCGCTAGCCATATGTTTGATGGTAGAGGGGTCAGGATCCCGCCCGAATAGAGCGCCACCGAGCTTTACAACGGCCTTCAAAATCTGCTCGGTGTGGTTGAAGATGGAGTCGGTATATAGCGTGGACGGGAAGATTCCAAAGGGGGCTCGACGCTTTACTCAGAGTCTTCATCGAGAGATGCCTCATCTTCTCCGTCGTCGGAAGATTCAAGCCTCTCCCCCGCCTTCTCATCCTCATCGTCATTATTTTCTGCTTTGAGATTGCCCTCTTGATCCTCCTCCTCATCCTTCGCCACTCGTTTGTTACTGGCTTTGGGATTCGCCGGCGTCGGCGCGAGGGTTGCGGGTTTCTGAGTGGTTTGTTGGGGCGCAAGTGGAGCTGGGGGTCTGGGAAGCTGGAACAACTGGCCGATTGATGGACTTGGAGTGTTCGGTTTTGAGGGGACAATAAATCGCCCAGTACTTTGGGCCTGAGGAGGTGTGAATTTGCTTGTCGGCCTGGCTTGTGCTGGAACACCTAGTTTCGGCGCATTTTGTTGAGGTGTCAAAGGCTTGAGATTGACTTGTTGAGTCGTTGGAAGTTGCACTACTGCTCCTGTTATTACGCTAACAGGAGGGGTTTTCGGTGCTGGCATCGGAATGTATGGTGGACGTCCACTGGAAGACAGGGTCGTCGGTGCGGCCAGGGGGACGACAGGTCTCCTCAATGGTTGTATGGAGGTGGATATTATTCCCCTAGTTTCCAAGGTCTTTCTAGGGCTGTCCTCCCACTTCTGAGCTTCGAATTGGGGGGAAGACCTTGGTAACGGTCTGTCCTCCCTTCTATCAAATGAAGTCGATTGGACTGGAAGCGTTCGGATCTCCGTTTGTAGCGGCTGCTCAACGGGCGGTCTGCTTCGTTGCGTTGTTACTGGAGCAGGAGAGGTGGTCATTGTTTGAGGCCCAGCTTCGATTGGTATGCGGAATGCCTTCTCCCATGAGCTAGGCCGTAGTAGGTCGTTGTTTACTGTGCCGGTTGAGGCCGGCAACTGTGGAGGAGTGATGACTGTCGTCTGCGTAATCATACCTGTCGCGGGGTTGTCGACCCTTATCTCAGCAATCTGGGCCTCTAGGAATAAGTTTCTCTTCATCAAGCTCTCAAGCATTTGTAGCGCCCGCTCCAGTTTCATTCCTGGTCTTAGGCCTCGATCGAACTTGAGAGCGACTGCGATCGCGAAGACGGCTATTATGACTATTATCGAGATATCGATTGTCGTATAGGAAACCTGTGGAAACCTGCTGAGCTCGTTCAAGAGACCCTCGCTGACGGTCGGATTGTTCGCGTAGATGAGGAAGAGCCAGTAAGTCAACCAACCAAGAATTGCCGTTTCCAGGGCGACGAGTTTGACAAGCAGTTTTCTCAATGCTTTCTTACAGCCCCGGGACTCTCTCTGAAATTACGGGTCGCTTGTGAGGCCCTTGATTCGGTGGAGTCTAAGGCTTGTTGTAACCATTTTGCCTGGCGGGTGGTCAGCCTTAGAGAGGGTATACTCTTACTGCTCATCTCTAATCCTGTCTCTCCTAAGCGTTTTCAATATAGTATCCAGCGCTGTATCCCAATCCATGTCGGAGCCACCGGCTCCTGTCGCGGGTTCTGTTGAAGATTGACCAGTCTCTGATGCAGTAGTCTCTTCGGGGAGTCTCTGTGACAGCGGTTCACGCCGCACTTGTTGCGAGTCGAGTGATTGTGGTCGTGAGGATAATGTCGGGCGTTCTCCGGATGGACCTGCACCCTGTGAGGGTGTCCACTGGTTTGAAGTCATTGGTCTCGGCGCGTTTTGGGAGGGCGGTAGTTGCGAAGGCCCCGGCTCCGGCCTAAATTGCCGAGGTACCCCAACAGGGCCGAGCACTCCAGGTCTTGTCTGGCCTTGGCCGGGCATTTGTTGATAGGACTGCGGAGGTCTTGGCGCACCCGGCGGAAGTGGCCGCGCGGTGAAAGGCCCTGGTGGAGGCCTCATCGGGTTTCCTGGAGGAGTGGAAGGTCCGGGAGGTAACGGTCTTTGTTGAGGTTGTGGTACCGGAGACGTTTGCGGTTGTCCATACGGTCTGACCGGTTGCCACTTTTGTGAGGAATCGAAATCCGGCCTTTGTTGTTGCTGGCCGGATGTTTGTGGAGGCAACGGTTGGGTGAAGCCGGGTTGGTTCTGAGGCTGAGGCTGCCACTTTTGAGGCACCGGAGAAAAAACTGTCCCTGGTGTTGACTTTTCACTCGCGCCCTGCAACGGCCTAGGGGTTTGTTGGGGTGAGGCCGTTGGCTGAGATCTTGCTGGAAACTCGGTGCCCGGTTTAGGAAATGGTCTAGTTAAGTCCGGTTTCCGGTCGGTTGATTGAGATTCTGGTCGCCAAGGGGGGGTAGCTTGTCTCGGAACCAAAGATGGTGGAGAGGATTCAACCTTCCCTTGCGAAATTGCAGGGGAGGATGATGATGGAGTGGGCACCTCTCTTCTTAGGAGCTGGGGCTGCGATTGACCTGGCCCTAGTTGAGGCGAGCCAGCGGGTTTCGAACTGGCAGACCAAGATAATGTGGGAGTACTTTGTTTCGAAACGCTCGGCGAGCCGGACTTTGACGATATCGCTGGTGGAACTGCGTATGCTACGTGCTTAGGAATTTGGCTTGGGGCAGCTCCGGATGGCATGTTTTTTCCTGCTTGCGACAATCCAGAAGGTTCTGTGGTCGCTGAGGGGAATCTTGGCCTAGGAAACCTTGACTTCGGCAGTTTGCTGGATATTCCTTGATCGATGGGATGTTTCCTCTTGAGGAAGATGTATCCCAAGCTTGAGCCTCCGCCGACTCCGAGGGTCAGGATTAGGTATGGACCGATCTGCCCCAGAGTAAGATCGACGTAGTTCTTGAAGGGCTGGTCGTAAAAGTAGTTGTTTATGAGCCATAGGGCGAGGAGAAAGTTCAGCATGAGTGACCCGATGAGTGGCAAACTCTTTGTCAATAATCATCCTCCGTTTTTGATGGGCTCTTGTCTTTGCCGAGTCTTCCTCCCACTTGGTTCACGAGTCGTGCAAACCCGTAGCCGGAGCTTGCCATAAGAACAATGACTAGAAAGATCGGGTTGAACGATCCGAAGTATTGTTGCTGGTAGACATTGTGATAATATTCGACTATCAGTGAGATTCCGAACAATAGGATCACAGCATATTCAAAGATGCAGGTTATGAGAGCACTCTCGTACACTCTAGGCTCGTTGGCCCAGGTTTGGAATGTTTCGGCAGTTCTCCCGTTGTTGTTCTTCCCGGGCTGGGCCTCTCTTTCCTCAGCCCCCAATAACCCTCAACGCACCAACAGCCAAAGCCAGACTCAGCTAACATAAGCGTCTTGTAACCGTAACCGAAAAATCACGGAACTGCTCTCGAGCTAATCGAATCCTTAACGGCTAAGTTGTTGTATTGAGAATAGGTTCTGGAATCTCTCCATCGTTTAACCTAGAGAGTTTCCTTTTGTGGGGTCGTAACTTTGATAAGCGGCATGCGATGTTTAGAAAAAATGTTAACGAGTGACAGACCTAGTGAGCCAAGCTGCCCGGAAATATGACGTGGTAGAGGATATCCCGGGGGTCGGACCCGCCACTGCTGAGAAACTAAAGGAACTTGGTTTTAACACCGTCGAGAGTCTGGCCACAGCGACTGTCAAAGAGGTCATCCCGGCCGGAATAGGAGAGAAGCAAGCGGCGAAGATCATTAGTGAAGCTCGGAACAGTATCGCGTTGACTTTCGTTCGGGCGGACGAGTTGATGCGGATGAAAGAGAATGTCTTGCGGCTCAGCACGGGCAGCAAGGCGTTGGACGAGCTAATCGGGGGCGGACTGGAGTCCCAGACGATAACCGAATTTTACGGTGAATACGGCGTCGGAAAATCGATACTCTGCCATCAGTTGGCTGTGAACGTCCAATTGCCACCTGGACAGGGTGGACTTGATGGTTCTGCACTTTACCTTGATACTGAACAAACCTTTCGTCCAGAATGGATTGTCCGGATGGCCAATGCCCTCGGACTGGACGCTGAGAAAGCCGCTCAAAGGATCATTTACTCTGAAGCGTACAACTCGGACCATCAAATGCTACTCTTGGAAAAAGCGGATCAGGTTATCAAGGAGAACAACGTTCGACTGATAATAATAGATTCACTAACATCCCACTTTAGAAGCGAATACCTCGGGAGAGAGATGCTCGCTGAACGACAACAGAAGCTGAATAATCATATGCACCGAATGATTCGACTGGCGAGAAGCTTCAACGCCGTGGCCGTTGTCACCAACCAAGTCATGTCAAGACCTGATGCGTTCTTCGCAAACACGGTCGACCCAGTCGGTGGCCACATCGTGGCGCATACGAGTCACACTAGAGTATTCATCCGTCGGGCGGCTAGCGGTCCAATCAGAATTGCGAGACTTGTCTCCAGCCCGTATCTCCCGGAAGGAGAGAGATTATTCAAGGTAACGGAGGAAGGTATAACGGATGTCAGCGAGGAAGACGAAACAAAAAGACGCAGATAGACAATCACCCACGATCCCTAAGCTGGAAGTGAACAAGTTCCTCCAGCAGGTGGAACAGAGGGCTTGGACCGACGCTGAAAAAGAACTAGACAACATCCGTCAGAAATCAGACGGGGGGCAATGGTCCAGAGGGTATGTCAAGGCCCTTGAAGGCTTGCTATTGACATTCAGGGGAAACGATGACAAATTTATCTACCTCCCCAGAATAATGATGGCATCGACTCCCGAAGTTCTGACGGAACTAAAGAACGAATTCGCACAATTCTCCGCAAGCGATATTCACGGAGACTACGACAGGGGGTTCTTCAAGGCCTTGGAAGATTATCTCATACTAGCTCCAAACGGGAGACAGGCTACTCTTCGTCAATCTTCCCAGAAACCATCAGATCAGGAGCCAGAGTCCAAGACTATCATGCCGCAGCAGGATGAAGAATAGTGTTCAGCAGGATCATCGTAAAGATTAGCCAGGCAATGTAACTTCCCAGTCCAATAGAGACATACTTTCTCGGACCAGTTAGCACACTCTCGTCATAACCGAAAATGTACTTAACGGTCATTACCGAGGCGACGTAGACTAAGACTCCGACGCCGATGGCACCTATGGTTCCCGCTGCGAGTCCGAGTCCACTGATGCCGGAGAGATTGTAGATCGCGCCGGCAACCACTGCGAATCCTATTCTCGACCAGTATACGATTGAAGGAGGGGTAAGACGTGGCGTCTCCTTCCCGTCATTCTTAGAAGCTCCAGTCGCGAGTTTTGGTTCGGCAGACATTATGATAAGCGATTAAGGCTGGCGGCCTCAAATAACGTTTGCTCGCCAACTGCAATCGATTCTTTGATAATGAAGATTTTATAGAAGCATCGGTCCGTATCGCTCAGATTAGAAAGCTTTGTCGATACACGAATCGGAGCCAGATGTTATCGTGCGAGACATTATGTCTAGACCTCCGGTTACGGCAGGCGAAGCCGACGATGCGTCGAAAGTTTCCAAACTGATGCTCCATCATGACATAGGATGCGTAATAGTCTTGGACAAGTCAGGGAAGCCGACTGGGATCATAACTGAACGGGATATCGTGCAGAGAGTCGCCGCGAAGAATATTCTTTCCTCTGACGTGAGAGCCACGGAAGTGATGTCCAAGCCCATAGTGACCGTCTCACCGGGCGCATCGGTCAACGATGCCGCGAAGTTGATGAACCAAAGAAGGATTCGGCGTCTCGCAGTGATCGAGAACGGCAAGCTCGTCGGTGTCCTCACCCAGAAGGACATTCTGAACGTCACTCCCACGTTAATCGATCTCATTTATGAGAAGAGCAAGGTTGGGAAGCTAGAAAGTCCAAGAAAACCTAGTTCCAACGTCGAAGGATACTGCGACGAGTGTGAGACTTGGTCTGAGAACCTTGTCCAGAGAGATGGGGTCTTCGTGTGCCCGGACTGTGCGAGGGACCTTGCCGCTGCGGAAGAACCCTCCCAGTAAGACTCGGAACGGACCGAGAGAGTCTACTCTAGTATTAGAAGGATGTAGGGTTTGGACACCAACGGGACTCATAACTGCATCCGTTTTGATATGTGAAGGTAGGATCGCGAGAATTGGTCATCACCTCCCCGGAAACGCAGGGGAGACTCTCAGGGTTCGAGGGCTCGTTGCATTCCCAGGCATGATTGATGCACATGTCCATCTGCGAGACCTCGACCTCTCCTACAAGGAAGATTTTACCTCAGGGACTGCCGCCGCGGCTGCAGGCGGATTTACTACTGTTCTTGATATGCCGAACACAATGCCACCTACAGATTCAGCCACACGGTTAGATGAGAAGATCGAAAGGGCGCGTCGCAAAATCCTAACCAACGTCGGATTCCACGTAGCGGCGGTGCCCAAGGCCGCGGAAGTCACGAGGATGTCTAGGTTGGGGGCATACTCTTTGAAGCTGTATATGCCTAAGCCGATTTCCCCACTAAACATCCAAGACGACAAGACCATCCTTACCCTCCTTCAGTCATCCGTGAAGTCGGATATCGGAGTCACAGTACACGCAGAAGATCAGAGTGTAATACGTCGACCAGACATAAAGGAAAGCGGAAGCTTCATCGAGCTCGCAAAGGGCCGACCTGAACAAGCCGAACTACAGGCAGTCGATCGAATTCTCCGACTTGCGGCGAAAGCTGGTTCCTATGTCCACCTAGCACACCTAACACTCCCTTCAAGCATCGTCGCCGCAAGAAATTATCGACACGCTTCAACTGAAGTAACACCTCATCACGTATTTCTGTCAGAGAAGACGATCAAAAAGGAGAAGTGGAAAGCATGGATGGTCCCTCCGCTGAGATCGGAAAGAGTCAGAAAAAATCTCCTAGCATTGTTATCGAAAGGCCTCGTGACGATGATAGCAAGTGACCATGCACCACACACAATTGAAGAGAAGAGAGGAGCTGTTGCCGAGTCACCTCCTGGAGTCCCAGGCCTGGAGACGACGCTTCCACTGATGCTCACACTCGTCACGCGAAAAATCTTGTCGATGGAGCTACTCGTCCAATTATTATCGAGCAACCCGGCGCACGTCTTCAATCTTCCTCGAAAAGGGAGACTAGCGAAAGGTTTCGACGCCGACATAGTACTCGTCGACCTCAAACGCAAAACCCGGATACGTCCGGAACGTTTTCACTCCAAAGCAAAGTATTCGCCGTTCGAAAACATGACTGTCCAAGGACGAGTGCACACCACGATAGTTGGGGGGAGTGTAGTTTTGCAAGATGGCGACATTGTTGGAAAACCGGGCTCTGGCAGAGTTATGAAAAGGGGAGTACTAGGTTGAGGTTCGTGGTCGATGGAATGCTGGGAGGATTGGCCAAATGGTTGCGTATGCTCGGACAAACGGTAGAGTATGACACTCGCGCCACGGACAACCTGCTCCTAGAACAAGCCTCAAAGAATCAAATGATCCTCCTCACTAGAGACGAGGAACTTCACCGTAGAGCAGTCGCCAAGAGAATCCCGTGCCTATCGGTTCAAGGAGCCACTGAGATCGAGAGACTCGCTGAAGTCAGTAAGACCTTCAACTTGTCACTCGAAATTAGCATGGCGGAGACTAAATGCCCAGAATGTGGAGGAAACCTTCACGAAGCATCAAAGTCCGCCCTTTCCGGGATAGTTCCAGAAAAGAGTCTCGCTTTGTACGATAAATTCTGGGTGTGCAACACTCTGGGATGTGGAAAAGTTTACTGGATGGGGAGCCACTGGAGACAGATTCACAACACGCTCGAAAAAGCTAGGCTTCTGGCCAAGTACTAATTGACAACGGACCCAACAGGAAAGATGCTGACTATCGACCAAGGAGCGTTGTTGGTGAAGAAGACGCGCCAAGGCATCGAAACTCACCTCGATAATCACAGGAATTATGATCCGGGCCCTAGTGATGGGTCAGAGTTATGGAGCAAGCGGGGAGTTTTCGTCACGATAACAAGTAACGGCACGGGTACGTTGAGGGGCTGCATTGGAAATCCTCAGCCGCAACACCCGCTTATCGTGGAGGCCATCCAAGCTGGAATTCTTGCGGCCACCTCTGATCCCCGGTTTAATCCTATAACGCTCCTGGAGTTTCGTCTCAAAGACTGCCTTGAGTTAACGGTACTTTCACCGCTTGAAGAAATACATGCCAATAGCGTTGCAGAATTGAAAGACTTGGTCGTTGTCGGTAGACACGGCTTGATTGTGGATGGATACGGTCAAAGCGGTTTATTGTTGCCACAAGTGGCCGTTGATGAAGGCTTCGATGAGGAAGATTTCGTCACAAATTGTTGCCTTAAGGCCGGTTTACCGCCGGACGCCTGGCTTTCTGGAGGGGTGAAATTGTCTAGATTCACTGGTCAGATCTTTTCTGAAGAGGCCCCAAACGGGCGCACAGTCAACAAAAGCCTAGATGGTCAGCGCTGAAACGAAGATCGAGAGAGGACTATTGAAAGTCTATTTTGGATCTTGCAAGGTTGGCGGGTGACACGACGACATGTGAGAGAGAGCGGAGAAGAACGACATGGTCGACATAGACTACGAGGTACGTCCTGCCCTCTCGGGTCATTGCCCCGATTTCGAGGCACGAGGCTTCGTGGCTGATTCTGCAAAAATTGTCAGAGTATTTCCGAAATGGACTACTCTTGGGGAGATTACGATTATCGAGGACTAGAGCTTGTGTTTACAAGACAATTTCCCTGGAGTTTGAGCTTAGACCTCAATGATTACCGTAGAAGACTAGTTGTCGCGTGGACTCTCCAGTTTCAGGCGTCTCAGTTACAACATGGTAATAGATTCTGTGCTTGTTGGTAGATTAACGTCCGAAGGGTTGAGCAATCTCAAACGCCTGGTCGGTGA
>VBBA01000271.1 GCA_005888675.1 Candidatus Bathyarchaeota archaeon
AGTCTCTCATCTCGCCCCGCCGCTTCATAGGCAGCGCGTGGGAGATTGATCAATACGGTGCCCAAGACGCTGCCTTGGCCAGCGGTCTGCAACGTGTTGTGTCCTGTTGGGACCATGCTTCCGTCTGAACTAGCCATAACCTCTTCTTTGTCGATCAGGAAATTCGGAATCGCGTTTGTCGACGAGTTTTCGTAAGCGACAGCAAGAGGCCCACCTTTTTCGTTAAGATCTTCCTTACTGAGCCGGAGTATTACTGACGGGTTCACAAGCGGGATGGTCCGGCTTATTTCGACTAGAGCCTCTAGTACAATTCGAAAGAGCTCTTCCGACTCTCTCTGATAATCCCCGTAAACTCCGGATTGCTTTCCGTCCGGTCCAATGGATCGAACATCTTCCAAACGTTCCGGGACCCGTCTGTCCAGACCGATTGTGAACCTTGGAGAGATCTGATTGGAGAATCCGTCCCAGTTGAGCGCATTAAGGAATAGCATGACAGTGTCCCTTACACGTTGAGTGGAAGCGTCTCTAAGGAACGGGGCGAGGAACACGTTGAGATTGTCGAAAACCTGTTCCCTGGCAACTTGTCCATCACCCGTCCGGACAAGTTTGAGGATGCTTCCTATCGCAAACTCAAGTGAGTGAGGCGCGGGCGTTCCTGGTGACCCGTGTTGGAGTATTACTCGGATGTTGTGGAAGAATTTGCTGGGTTTGAGTATCCAGGAATCCGGTTGGTCCAGATGTATCTGTCCAGATAAGTGAGCGTCAACCAGATCTCTTGGCAGACTGTTGAGCAAAACATATTCCTCTGTGACGGCGGTACCGGCCGATCGCTCCACCCATCCTGGATCGAGTCGCCGAGCACTCGCCTCTTTCAGCAAGATAGTTACATCGTTCACAGGGAGGCCGAGACGAGTGAGTTTGTGCCTGTATTCATCGAGCTTTCTTTCGACTAGGATCGTGTTGACGAGTTCCCTGATCAACGGGGCTGTTAGATAGCTGGTGCTGATCTTCAGCAGTCTCTCTTCGGCTTCGGTTGCTACCTCGTTCGCTAGAGTTTGCGGCATGCCAGCCTCCTTGACTAGGGAAGTTGCGATTCGTGTCCTATCGAACTCTTCTATTGTCATACGGGATGTACGGACAAAGAGGCGTCCACGTTTCACTGCGAGATACTCCTCTAAGTCTCGCGAGAATTCGACCAGGACTTTGCCTAGCTCAGTTATCCCGTACTTCTTGGTACCTTTCTCAACACTTACGAGCCCGGCTTTTCGCAGCGTTTTGAGATGGTAGACGAATTTTCCAGCGTCCCGGACCGGGTCCAGTTTGGACGCGTACATTATCTCCGTATATGGTAAAGGACCCTTTGACGAGAGAAGCTTCAGTACTTGCAATCTTACCGGGGCAGAGGCGGCATCGAGAACTTCTGTGCTGAGCCTCTCATAGGAACGTTGCAAGAAAATAATCTGCTCGTCTCACGGCATCAAAACGTTGTTTAAAAATTTAGTGTGATTGAGAGGGGGATGATCCCGTCTTGAAGTCCGAACTGGGAAGGTGCCAACTTTCAACTGTCATAGATTTTGACAAAAGAGAAGAGGGGGGAGAGGGGAGACTAGAACTTGTCTAGTCCCGCGTCTTACGCTCCTGTGTAGGGAACGATCAGGACCATGATTCTTCTGGCTGACGACAGCGAGCCGGTTCCTGGCACGTTTACTGTAACGGTTGCTGGTGATGTCCAGCCGCTTTGGCTGATTGTGCTACCTGACAATGTCAGGCATGTGGTGCCGGACATTACACGTGAGAGCGCGACTATTGTTATGCTTGGTGTCGCTCCTGAGCCTGTGTACGCTAAGTTTACTGTCAGCTGGTTACTGCCGGAGATGTTGAAACCTGTCACTGAAACGTTCGCGACTTGGCTTGACGCACCGAAGACGAGTCCTCCTTGTCCACCAAAGCCTCCACGTCCCCATCGCAGTCCTGCGTTGGTTGTTGCCGGGTCGCTTGTAGTATTGTTTTGAAGTGTCGTTGGGTTGAGTCCGAGCCCGTTTGCTAAGCCTATGGTCCCTATTTCATATGCTACGAGTCCAGATGCTAGTCCGACCATGAGTGTCAAGAGCAAGACTGAGCTTGTAGTGAACTTTCTCCCCGCGGTTTTTTGATCGTTTATTTGTTCTGCCATTTCACCTCACTCTGCTACGGGTAAATAGGAGTCCAATCATCTGGATTCTCCTAGGAATTTGCTTAAATTCCGTCTTGAGCTTGCTAGGTTCACATATGACGAGACGGGATGAATTCGGAAGCTAGGCT
>VBBA01000272.1 GCA_005888675.1 Candidatus Bathyarchaeota archaeon
CTTAAGTTGCCGAGGCCTAGAAATGTTGTCCGAAACTGAGTGTTTCCGTCAAGGACTAAATCAGTATGGATTAGTTTCCGATCCAATCCTATACTCGTTCTTTCTGTAGCGTACGTCACTGTCTTACTGTTTGCATATGCTCGCTACGGCATTATTTTCCAACTCTCTTTAGGAATAATCGCTCTGGCGGTGCTACCTGTGACATTAGTGCTGGGCCGTACTGGGCGTTTTCTGGGAGAACTCAGTCCCTTCCTTCTCATCCTCCTGGCTTACGAGGCACTAGAAGGGCTTGCAGGGACGGTATGGGTTGCTCCTGTGGTCCAGATTGTTGGTCCCCGTGGAATGACGTCTCAAAGCTGGGTAACGATAATTCAGACTACATTCTACTCGCCGTTTTTGACCCAGCTAACGACAATATTCTACAGTCTTCATTTCTTCTTGATCATCGTATCCGCGGTAATCCTTTGGTACTCGAACAAGTTCCTCTACAACGGCTACATGAGTTCGCTGGTCATCTGTTCGTATGTTTCATTGATCGTCTACGTCTTGTTTCCAACGGCTCCTCCATGGTATAACGGAGTTGCTGCGAATCTCCTGCAAACCACAACGGTTTCCAATTCTCAAGGTCTCGTCCCGACTCTCATTCAGTTCGGAGAGATGATCGAGTCTGACAAGCTTGCCGCTTTTCCCAGTCTTCACGCAGCTTATGCTGTGCTGTTCTGTTACTTCACGATGAAGGCGAGATGGATCTACGGAATAGTAAGCGTTCCGATTATGATTGGGGTGTTATTCTCCACAATCTATCTGGGGCAACACTATCTTGTTGACATTTTCGCCGGGGCCGGGGTCGCTATCGCCTCGACGTTCATTGCTAAACGGCTGGTGTCTGTTAGTCTGCATGCGCGGACTAGTCCCTCCTTAGCCATCTAACTCTCAGCCTTTGGCTCCGTTATCACTTGAGTAGTTCCCGGTCTTCTCGTTCTCGTACTGAATGGGTTTATCTTCCTATTCTATTCTCACGCCCGAGCAGCGGGGCGGTGGTCCAGACCACCAAAGAGTGGGGACAGCATGGTCTAAGGGCGTCGCCCGACCAGAGATACTGGTCTCGGGCACCAGTGATCGTGGGTTCAAATCCCACCCGCCCCACCAGCACAGAAAAATTCGCCCTTATCTAGTGAGAAACGGCAATGGGCAGAATGGGGTCGAACTTGACTCGAAAGATCACGGTGAACATGTACATGACTCTCGACGGGTATGGCGA
>VBBA01000273.1 GCA_005888675.1 Candidatus Bathyarchaeota archaeon
TCAGACTTCCCTGACTCCAACCCGTTCGGCGAGACCCCACTAGAAATACGCATGAAACATTTCACCGAGATTGAAAACTTCACTTTTATCGCACACGTTCTCGCACACGAACTAGGCGGAACCGTCTCCAAGCCAATTAGGACAATAACTGACCTACAGGTCCCGGACGAGGAGTTCCAAAACTTCGTCAACACAGCGAAGACTGTCACCCTAACAGACGAAGAGCTCGCGGATACGGTACTTGACGTAGGAATAAACTGGGAACACTTTGTCGCCTCAAACGATAACCTTCTAATCCTTGAGCATCCACTAAAGATAACCGACGTTCAAATGCAGGAGAAGATTGACTCCCTCGACTTCATCACAGAAGCACTGGTCCGGGAGATCAACCTTCGCAGCGTAGAGAAGAAGACCGGGCGAAAGACTGGAAAGAGTAAGGAACGAGCAATGCCGAATACGACAGACAGCGATGATCTCGCGAGCGCACCTTCCAGAGAAAATTGAAGGCTTCCTCCTGATTCAGTGCACGTAACCAGAAAGGGGTATTCCAGCCCAATCCGGACCCTGCTCTAACCGAAGCGATTCGCTGGAATTGTTCGGCTAGAATGCCCACACATCGCTAATTTGCCGTTTTCCCCACTAACCACAAGCTTCCTTGCATGTTCCGGATGTAAGAGTTCAACTACACAAGTCGAGGGCTAACCGGGCATAAGAAGAGGACGCCCGTATTGGCTCTAAGCTTACTTTCAATTCTATTCTTGTTCGTTATAGCGTTCATATCAAATGCGACTCCTTTCTTCGGAGCCTCCTACACTCTCCTCGCAACAACGGTACTCTTCGCTTACGGGTTTACGATCAACGCTTTCGTCCTAGTGGTTCTCGTCACGGCCATTGGAGCTTCTCTAGCCAAACTCGTGCTTTATTATGGTGGCAAGAGTGCGAAAGGGCAATTACGGAAAAACAGAAACGTCAATCTGCTCGAACGCTGGCTTCGGCAAAGAAGTTTTCTGGCCGTAGTTTTCGTAACCGCAGTAATTCCCGGCCTTCCATTGGACGATTATGTCTACATCGTGGCCGGCGCAAACAGTGCAAAACTCGTCCGATTGTTCACTGTCACGTTCCTCGCGAAGTTGGTCAAAGGTTTCATCGAGATCGGCTTAGAATACGCCAGCTTTGGACAGATATTTCCCGAAACAGGGCTCTTTGGCCTATCACGATTAGTTACTTCAATCCTGTTATCTGTAGTGTTCCTGTTATTTGGCATAATATTTTTCAAGCTTGACATGGAGAAGCTCTTCTCACGGTTGAAACATCAACCGGCCGAACCTATTTGAGCCGCTTAGACAAGGCTAACTAGCCTGGATTAGGAGTTGTTGATTCATGGAAACGACCTCTGCAACATCCGCCGCTCGGACAACTAGACGGGTAGTTATTCAACGCGATATTCCAGAAGCTGCGATAGCGGGACTTGCAGAGTTCATTGATAGATACTACATCCGTCCCAACATGAAGCTCATCGAGGAACCCTCCTGTCGCAGAGTCGAGAGCCTGAGTGGTTTCGAACTATACTGGAAACTCAAGCCTCTAGGAAGTGAACTTGCAAATCCGCTCTCAGTGACTCTTACCGTAAGCCAAGCTGCCATCGAGGTCGATTTTCCCGGCTTGGACACGATCGACAAATCCCTAGAAAACGTAATCGAGAGAACCGCTGATGAAATCGAAGAAATCATACTCTCCTATTTTGAGAACATAAAGACTAGCAGCCTCTACTTCGTCATCGGCGCAACCGAGGAGCACTCCGAAGCACCGGATCAACGAGGCCGAATGAGCAACGCTACCAAGAGAATCTTCGCTGGAAATACAACCAGCTTGTTTCTCTCGTTAATGCTTCTAGGCTTCGCTTTGTTCTTCATTATCGGGACCTACGCTGTTTTCGTCTTGCTCATTGTCCAGTTTGTTGCACTGGTATTCTCTGATAGAATCATTTACAGGGTCGGAAATGTACGCCCAAGTGCTGAAAGATCTCTTGTAACAATTGCTAGCGTCCGGTCCAACCCGGAAACCCTCAAGTCAATCTCACAGCACGGCAAGAAGATTCTCTCACAAATTCGAGAGGAGATAATGAGAAGTGCTACTGTTGCTTATTCGGCAGCGGCCATCGAAGAGCTCAAGTCAACGATCCTCGGTGCACTACTCAGACATGGTATCATAGCCAACGGAAAAGATATCACGGTCAGGACGAGAAACGTATACAGGATTGTTGAAGAGGTCTCGGAGAAGTTCAATCGGCAGACTCCGAAGATCACCGTTGCGAATACGTTAGTGTCCAATGCTGCCGCAACCGGAATCTCGTCAAGCCGATCCACAGTAATGATCACGGCTGGTTCGCTGGAGGATCTCAACGATGATGAACTGGAGGCTGTGATCGGGCACGAACTGGGACATGTAAAGGGTCATGATCCCGTTATCTTGTTCGGCGCGACCTCGTTCGAGTTCTTGGGAAGAGTCTTTCTCTGGACACCGCTCCTATACTCTCTAGGCCTCTTCTATTTCATAGTCGCCTTCGGTGGGATCTACCTCGTCGGAAAAGTTCTTGAGACTCGCGCTGACACCGAATCCGCGCTGGTCCTAGGAACGCCTGGAGCACTGGCTTCCGCGTTGACGAAGATAGGATTCCGACAGCTCTATCATGAAAAATACAATCCTGGATCAAAGCTGTTCGACTGGTTTCGGTTTGACCCGCACCCGCCCATCTACTTCAGAATCGCCAGGCTGTCAAAGTTTTCGGAGGACCAGAAGACCATGAAGCACACTTTTCTGATTTCTATACGCGATATCATTATGGGCTTCTTCTCGGCCTTAATCTCAGTTTAGACGTTAACGGCTCTCTCTGAGCCGCGTTCAGCTAAGGTCTATTCGATCTCGGTTTGTGAAATGAGGGATTCTTCTTGGTTCTCGAAATCACCCATTAAAGAGGTGACCTCCTCTTCGGGCTTCGAGGGTGTAGCACGATAGACCTTGAGAACCTGTCGAAACACATCTGAAAGGCGGTCTGTCCTAGCCTGGATGTTTTTCCCTAATCTTCTACTTAGTATCTCGGCACATTGATCGAC
>VBBA01000157.1 GCA_005888675.1 Candidatus Bathyarchaeota archaeon
TATTCCGAACGGACACACTCATACGACAATGTCCCATCTGTCTCAATGGCCACTCCTCATTGCTGCAGCGGCCTTCGTATTTCTTGTTGGAGCCGTCTTCACCATCATAATCGCACTCGTCGGAGTGGCTTTGGGCGTCTACGCCCTGTACGGTTATGGCAGGGAAAGGTTCGTTGCAGAAGAAGAACCGGGAGCCGAGAGCTGGCCCTTCAACAACGTGCCAAAACTGAAATTGGGCGTGTGGGTCTTTCTCGGGTCTGAGGTAATCTTCTTCAGCGTGTTGCTGGGAGCCTACTTATTCGTTAGGACAAATGTTGGGACGACGTGGCCGCAGGTGGACTCAGTATTCAATATAGATCGAGGCTTTCTCAATACTATCATATTGCTGACGAGTAGCCTAACGGCAGTGCTTGGTCTGTCGTTTGCAAACGCCGGATCAAAGAACGGACTCCTTGCCAGTCTTATCACGACTTTAGCGTTGGGCGCTGGCTTCTTAATCAATAAAGGATTGGAGTGGAGAGAGTTGTTCTCCTCTGGATTCACATTCAATCCTGCTAGTACAAATCTGAAAGTTCCCGCAACAACCTACTTCATTACAACGGGCGCGCACGGCATTCACGTATTCGCCGGACTTGTGATGATGGTCTACCTAATCTCTATGACACTCAAGGGCCACTATCTCAAGGAGGACAGCACGACAATCGAACACTTCGGTCTATACTGGCACTTCGTGGACATCGTCTGGATATTTCTTTTCCCATTGTTCTACTTATTGTGAGAATGAGAGAATGGACAATCGAATCTATCTCGTAATCTTCGCGATACTAGTCGGGAGTACGGCGGGAGAAGTGACATTGATCAGGTCGTCTCTGGCTCCAGTGGTCATATCAACCATTATACTTGCCCTGGCCGGGATGAAGGCCGCACTTGTCGCCCTGTTCTTTCAGCATTTGAAGGCCGAGCCGAAGGCCCTTTCTTCAATCGTGCTGCTCGCGTTGCTGGCTATCGTTCCCTTGCTCACAATTAGCTTCCTTCAGATCCCGCACACCTTCCACTGATGAGAAGACAGCGGACGAACCTACTCTCCAGCCTGAACGAGGCCCGGCTAGCCCTGCTAGTGGGCATAGTGGGGTTAGGAGCCGTGCTCGTATCTCTGATCTCCTACTACATCGCAACGAGCAATGTTATCGTGAATCCGGTGACTGACGAACAGCTACAAGCACCAGCAACGGCTACTTTGATCGCCTATGTATTAGGAATAGTCTCAATCCTTTACGGAGTACACCTCTTGCTTCATCAGGAGTGGAGAAGACAAGAGTCAGGCGATCTGAATGTGGAATCCAAGTTTTCAGTCTTGGTGCGTGCGCTTTGCCGGCGACCGTACAATATTCTCTTTCCTACCTCGGCTCTTCTCTACGGGGTTATCTTCGCCCTAGTCTCGGGTACGATGGTTTACCATCCGAATCTGTCAGAAGGACTTGGCACAACTCCTTCTGCCTTTTTGGTTACCTGCTGTGATCCGATAGGCCAGACTCCACGCTTAGTAGTCTACCTTACATCTAGTTTTGGACTACTGCTTATACCACTGAACGTTTTACTTCTAGCCGGCACATCATGGATGGTTGGCGCTAACATGTCATTGGCCAGCTTTGCATACAAGACCAAGGCAGTAACTGGAAGCTTGAAGTGGCTGGGGAGTTTTGGGGCAACTACAGGACTCTTGACAGCCTGTCCAACATGCGCCAGCCTCCTTCTTCTCGGCGCAACTGGGGGAGGAGAATCATTGGCAGTACTGTTGTCCTCAGCCCAGCCGGCCCTAGTAATAGGAACGATGGTCCTGCTTGCTGCAAACTTGGTTCTGATGACAGCGAAGCTCCAAAATATCGAGAAATGCGCTGTCGCTTCGAAGTACTAGCCCACTAACGACTGCTATCGTGTAACTGCATCGGAGGCCGAGTAAGAGAGTAAGAAAAAGGTAGATTGAGTCTAGGGTCTGCTCGGGATCTAGGATACTACGACTGTGCCTTTCATCCATCCGTGGATGGAGCAATAGTAGTAGTATGTGCCCGCGGCGCTGAAGGTCGGCGCAAAGGTCGCGCCTGGTCCTAATGTAGTCGAGTTATCTGGTCGCGTTGCTGTCGAGTTAGCAAAGAAGTGCACTGTGTGATCCACTGCCCCATTATTCTTCCAAGTTACTGTTCTTCCGGTCGCAGTGTACGATGTTGGACTGAACGCGCAAGCTGTGTCGCCGGTCGGAGTGCATTTTCCGTCGTCAACAATACTTATGTTGGCGGCAGGCGGCATCATGTAATAATAGGCCGCGATCCCGATAATCGCAATGAGGACTACCGCTGCGATTCCAATCCATAATCCTTTACCCCTCTTCTTAGGGGCTGCAGAAGTTGCGTCTGCTGGTTTCGGTGATGGTTCCATTCTTATTCGCTAATTTTGCGCGGGGGGCAAACTTTCGCTATAAAGCTTGTTGCAGTAATCTGCATACACGATCAAAGCTTACTTCCACTCGGAAAACTCGTTAAATAGCGGCCTAATCCTCTCGCTTTTGACGCGACTCCCTGGCGAAAGAATGACGAGAAAGTATCCCTCTATCTTTGGAGAATGGCGCGATCCCATCGAGAAGAAGATAGACGAAACCCTAGAGGCGAACTTCGACCGAGACGAGGCGAACAAGATTGTCAAGTACATGTTCAGAAGCGGCGGAAAACGCTGCCGACCATTATTAGCAATACTTACAACTGAAGCGTTTGGAGTCGACGGAGAGAAAGCTCTGGATGCTGCCGCGGCGATAGAGATCATTCACGCTGCTACCTTGGTCTTCGACGACTTGGTTGACAAGGACAAGGTTCGACGAGGAATACCCACTGCCCATATGGCGTTCAGCAATGAGAAGGCCTTGACATCGGGTCTCTTCCTGGCATCAAAGGGGGTCCAATTATTGTCTAACTACAAGAACTCGGAGGTCATGAGAATGATAGGCTCATCACTCGTCGACGTGAGCAAGGGAGAGCTTCTCGACGTCCTGTCGGATCGCAGCGCCAGCGTTAGCGAATGCATAGCTATTGCCGATCTCAAGACCGCATCCCTATTCGCATCGGCCGCGGGCATCGGCGCGGCCGTCGCGGGTGTAGAAGGGAAGGATTTGGTTGGAATGCAAAAGTATGGTCGAGCCTCGGGAATGGCCTTCCAGATTAGGGATGACATGTTGGATTTCGAAGATGGCTCAGCCGAACAATCACTAGGCGGGCCGAACATAGTAACCTCACACTGCATACACGAAGCTCCTAGGCCGAATAACTATTCGGATAAGCTGAAAGCGAATGATCTTCCTAGCCGACAGGTTATCAGGATCTTGAGAGAGACTGGGTCGCTGAAGTTTGCGACGGGAAAAGCTCAGGAGTATGCAATGAATTCGAAGAATGCCCTGCGCAATGTGAAACGACTCCGAAACAGGAAGACCTTGGAAGAGTTTGCTGATTATTTGTGGAAGAGACGGGAATAGACTGGCTTCAGTTCAAGGTTTATAATAGGTAGAAGGTTGCTGGCTCGATAATCCGAGAAATAATAGGGGACTGGACAGGCGTATGGTAGCGCCAGGATTAGCAGAGATCTTCTATTACCTGGGCTTCATCGTCGTCGCCACGCTCGTCCCGATTATTGCCTTGTTCCTCATAGTAACCCCCCGCGACGCGAAGCCTAGTCCGATGAAGCTTGAGACCTACGAGGCTGGACAGATGCCGTCTGGGAGGGGACGGACCCGATTCATAATTCAGTACTATCCTTACCTGTTGATCTTCGTCATCTATGATGTCGTGGCCATGTTCCTATTCGCATGGGCGTTGACGCTCCGAACACTGCAACCACCTGGAAGCGGAACCTGGCCAATACTGATCTTCATGGGTGTCCTCCTTGTTCCGCTGGCATACTCGATACACCTGGCATCACAGAGGGACCTCTGGTAGGAAGTAGGAATTGGCCGACCCAATATCCGATCCGATCGGTTTCTCCTTGGAGATAATGACCAGTCCACTATTCTTCAAAGTCGCAGTCTTCCCAGGTTTGACATCGATAGGTATTATCATCGCACTGTTCATCTGGCTTGACCGAAAGATAACTGCAAGAGTCCAGCTCCGAGTAGGACCCTTGTATGCAAGCCCGCTAGGCGGGGTTCTCCAGTCTTTCGCTGACCTGATCAAATTCGCTTTCAAGGAATTGTTCATTCCTAGAAATGCTGACAAGTTCTTCTTCGTAGCGGCACCTGTCTTGGCATTGATCGGAGGGGCCGGGCTCGTTGGTCTGATACCTTTCACGCCCGAGTGGCAAATTTCGAACCTTGAACTAGGCCTTCCCGCCTTCCTTGCCTTCGTCACGTTGTCTCCCATGCTGATCCTGCTAGCAGGATGGAGTGCGAATAGTAAGTATCCGTTCATCGGGGGCCTGAGATCTCTGTTCCAGCAGACAGCCTACGAGATTCCACTGTGGCTGTCAGCGATTGGCGTGGTCATGATGGCTGGGACAATGAACCTCATCGGCATAGTCCAAGCGCAATCCAAGCCTTGGGTCATCTTTCTCGGCTTATCCATTCCCGGCTGGTACATAATCCCACAGGCTCTAGGCGCTCTTCTATTCTTCATCACCGCCACTGCGGAGATGGAAAGAATTCCTTTCGATCTGCCCGAAGCCGAGCCTGAGATCATTATGGGATGGCAGGCTGAGTATCCTGGCTTCTTGTTCATGTCCGCCGCAGGCGCATCGTTCGTTCGCCTCTACGCCTTCTCCGCCCTCTTCTCTGTCCTCTACCTTGGCGGATGGATGGGTCCGGCCCCGGTCCCGGCCCTATTGTGGACAGCGATTAAGATCATAATCGTGTCCTCGCTCATTATCCTTCTACGCGCGACCTTCCCCCGAGTCCGCATCGATCAACTCCTCCGGGCCGGCTGGACGTATCTTCTAGGTCTGGCGTTCCTGAACATAGTGATCACGTACTTGCTAGTAGTCGGGCCCAGGATCTGATCAAGGGAATGCCGGACATTGCGTTTTTCGGATTTGCCGCAGTAACAGTACTTGGAGCCATATTGGCCCTGGAATCCCGTGACCTTGTCTATGGTGCAGTCTCGCTAGGCGTGAGCTTTCTAGGTGTAGCGTCACTCTTCTTTCTCCTCGACGCAGCATACATCGGCGTATTCCAGATCGCAGTCTACATCGGAGCCGTCGTTATTCTGATCCTGTTCACCGTAATGCTCGTTGGACCCGCCAAGGGAGAAGGACCCACCGAATTCAGGCGGACCGCCTTATTCATCGGCATACTTGTTGCTATGATGCTCGGCGTGGGAGGTGCACTGGCAAGTCCGAGCGCCTTTTCTACAAATCAGCCATGTACACCCGAATGCGATCTTGCTCAGTTCAGCCAATCTTTACTCGTGACTTACAGTGTCCAACTAGCTGTGTTATCTCTCGTCTTTGCTGCGGCGGTAATTGGCGCGTTGACTCTTGCGAAAAGCGAACGGGGGACTGCGTAGAAGAATGGAGCCTCTCGCGAGCTTCTTCGGATTGTCCGCAACCCTGCTTGCAATCGGGATCTACGGGCTTGCCACAAAACGTAGCGCGATCCGGATTCTTTTCTCAGTCGAGCTGATCTATAATGCAGCGAACCTGAACATCGTGGCATTCGCCCGTCTCCGTAATCCGCCCCTTGTCACCGGGCAGGTCCTCGTAATATTCTCGATAGCATTAGCTGCGATGGAAGCCGCCGTGGGACTCGCAATAATCCTGTTAGCGTTCAGGCTCAACTCTGACATCGACCTGCGGAAAATGACCAGGCTCAAAGGATAGAGAGGGTACCGGAAACGACTCTTCTTCTCCTTGGAAGCATAATCGTCCCTCTAGCCTCTGCCCCTGTCGTCTATGTAGCATCAAGATGGTTGAGGCAAAGGACTGGCTACCTATCATTCGCGACCCTTCTTCTCCCGTTGGCCGTTTTCCTGATCGCGGCCGCACGGGGTCAGGGACAACCCCAAGGGGCCTATCAGGAATTGTACACTTGGGCACCTATCGGATTCTTCGGCTTGAGAGTTGACAATCTCAGCTTTCCAATCCTCTTCACAATTAGTCTGCTGACAGCGTTGATCAGCCTTTTCTCGATCCCATACATGCATCACAAGATTGGGGACGAAGAATCGTCCCAAAGGTACGGCCTCTACTTTGCCCTCTACAACCTTTATGCTCTGGGCATGCTTGGAACAGTCCTAGCCACTAATCTAATCCAATTCTATGCTTTCTTCGAAATTATGCTCGTTCCATCTTTCTTCCTGATCGCCGAATGGGGATATGGCGACAAAGAACGAATCTCCTTGATGTACTTCATCTGGACACACGTTGGAGCCCTCGTTCTCCTCGTAGGAATCCTGCTGACCGGATACTTGACTGGCGGAGTAACTGACATGGCTCTAATCAATCCGTCATCCATTCCATCGACCCTTCGACTAATTATCGTCGCCGCGATGTGCTTCGGCTTTTTCGTCAAAATGGCCCAGTTCGGAGTCCACATATGGCTGCCATATGCTCACGCCGAGGCTCCAACCCCTGTCAGTGCCCTATTGTCGCCGGCAATGATCGGAATTGGGGGGTATGCAATTGTGCGAATAGTCATGACAATCTTTCCTGAGGCATTCCTGACCCTGTCAGCGTTCTTTGCTGCCTTGGCAGTAGTGACTATGTTTTACGGCGCTGCGATGGCACTCGTCCAGGACGACATCAAGCGACTACTCGCATATTCAAGCGTGAGCCAGATGGGATACATTCTATTTGGACTCGCGGCTTCAGACAGTTTCGGAGTTGCTGGCTCAATGTTCCAATACGTCAGTCATGGGACCGCCAAGGGAATCCTGTTCATGGTTGCGGGGGCAATAATTCTCCAGGCTCACGGAGAGAGAAGTATCAAGAAGCTCGGTGGACTTGCGTCGAGAATGCCGATCACTGCCACAGCTGCATTCATTGGATTCCTAGCCATTGTCGGTCTGCCAGCTACAAACGGATTCTTCTCGGAATTCGTTCTCTTTCAAGGTGCATTCATCCGGGCAACCAATACGCCGACAATATTCAGAATAAGTGTCGCAGTCCTAGGAGTAGTGGCCACTGCACTCACCGCGGGCTATTCATTGTGGACGCTACGTAGAATCTTCTTCGGTCCCACGAACGAGCACACTGCAACGGTTACCGAGGCTCCCTTGACGGTAACCATCCCCCTCATTGTTCTCAGCATTGTCACTATTCTTCTTGGAATCTATCCCGAACCAGTCTTGGGAGGCTTGTTCAATGCTGCACGCGCGATACCGATACTAGGAGCGATATGAGTCAGCAATGTTCACACTCGCTCCTTGGCTCATCTGGATCACGCCGCTCACCGGTGCACTGCTGACCCTGGTGCTTGCGAGGATTCATTCTAAGGTCCGCAACTACGCGGCTGTAGCCTTTACTTTGGCAGCCGCGATACTCGCGACATACACAGCGCTTACAGTCGCCCCCGGCGACTATCAACTGGATTGGATGCCATCTTTCCGATTAGCGAGCGGCGGCAGTCCATTGCGAGCAGGGGTCTTGGTGGACCCATTGAGTATGTTCATGATCAACATTGTTGCCTGGATCAGCTTCCTGATAATGGTCTACAGCCTCGGCTACATGAAAGGAGACGATGGATTGACCCGCTACTGGTTCTTCATGAACCTCTTCATCGGCAACATGCTCCTCCTAGTTCTGGCTGACAATCTACTGATGATGTTCTTCGGCTGGGAAGGCGTTGGCCTATGCTCCTATGCACTGATCGGTCATTACTACAAGGATCAGCAGGAATACTGGGTCGGAACCCCCGGAGATCAAGCGCTCGGGATGCCACAAGCATACCCACCTAGTCATGCGGGAATGAAAGCGTTCGTAGTTACGAGGATCGGAGACATTGCTCTTCTAATCGCGATATTCTTGATCTACGCCTACGCTGGCACGTTCAACTACAACGAGTTGGCCTCAAAGCTCTCCGGCGGAGGAAACTGGGCGGCTAGCCTTGCAAGGCTCGGACTCCTCGTCCCGACCGCCATCCTCTTCTTCGGTGGACCAATCGGAAAGTCAGCACAATTTCCGCTCCAGGAATGGTTGCCAGATGCAATGGCCGGTCCCACATCCGTCTCTGCACTGATACATGCAGCAACGATGGTCAAAGCTGGAGTCTTTCTAACTGGAAGAATGGGCCCGGTATTCTACGCTGCACTGGCCCAGTTCGGACAACTTACACCATTCTTCGGCACGATCGCATGGATCGGAGTCATAACCGCCTTTCTCGCCGCAATACAAGCCACAGTTCAACGTGAAATAAAGAAGGTGTTGGCATACTCGACCGTTTCCCAGATTGGCTATATGATGCTAGGCCTAGGTGTCGCTGGTCTCGGCACAGACTTCCTCCTTGGATACACAGCGGGCCTCTTCCATGTCATGAGCCACGCAGTCTTCAAGGCTTCAATGTTCCTCGCTGCCGGCTGGGTGCTGCACGCGGCAGAGTCCAGGTTCATGGACGAGATGGGCGGCTTATCGCAAGTGTTACGGCTTACGACAATCTCGATGTTCATCGCCGGATTCTCTCTGATGGGCATCCCGCCGCTAAGCGGTTTCTGGACCAAGGACCAAGTATTGTTTGCAAGCTACAGCGCTGGCCAGTTCGTTCTTTACGCACTAGCCTTGGCAACCGTTCTGTTAACGGGATATTACACGATGAGAATGCTCGGAATGACCTTCACTGGCAAGCCTAGCCACCATTTGCAAGAAGTCGTAGAGCACGGGGGTCATCTGCACGAAGCAGGTCTCGTAATGTTGGTCCCGTACTTCTTGCTCGCAATCGGCAGCGTTGCCATAGGGATTGCTTTCCCATTCATCCGCGATCGGTTAACCACCTATCTGAGCAGTACAATCCTCATTCCAACTTCGGCTACGGCTGTTGTTCAAGCGTCACCGGTGCCGGGGCTCAGCCTTGAACTCCTGCTTACCATCGTTAGCGTTGTCGTCGCTGCCAGTGGAGCGGCAATCGGTTACTATCGCTACTTTGGTGGAAAGCATCCATTCACCATGAAAATGGGCGCAGTAGAGCACTTTCTCTTCGACCGACTCTATCTAAACGCCATCTACTACAAAATCTTTGTAAACGGTATGATGCTCGCCGCACACGCACTATATCGTTACATTGAACTTGGCATCTGGAACAAGTTGAACATGATTGTTCCACAGCGGTTCTATCGATACTCTGAAGCCAGCGCAACCCTGGATACTCGTATCGTAGATGGGGCAGTTACTGGTATCGCAACATCAGGGTCGCGACTTAGCAACCTGCTCCGAAGATTGCAAACCGGCGTAACAGAACAGTATATTCTAGGCTTCGCGATTGGAATCTTTCTACTCCTATTGTACATGATATTCGTAATTGGAGCAAGCTAGACAGGAATGCTCGGAATACTCTCAATCATCGTCTTCCTCCCAGTCCTAATGGCCATCCCCACCTACATTTTAGGCAAGATCAAACCGAAGCTCGCTCGCATCGTTTGCATAGGGACAACGACCGCCTTGTTCGGCCTCACGATGCTCACTCTGGTGTTCTACCGGTACGGTTCATCCACTCCAGCTTTTCAACTCGTGGATACCATGCCATGGGCACCATCCTTCGGGCTCAATTACATCGTCGGCCTCGACGGCATCAGTCTCCCCCTTCTGATTATTTCCACATTTCTCAGCCTCCTTGCATGCGCGGGATCATGGGACCTCATCAACTTCCAGGAACCAGAATACTATGCGCTCTTCCTGATCTTCGAGACCGGCATAATCGGAGTCTTCTCGTCTCTCAATCTGATCCTGTTCTACGTCTTCTGGGAGATAGTCTTGATACCCATGTTCTTCTTCATAGGCGTCTGGGGAGGCCCCAGACGAAGATATGCCGCGCTAAAATTCCTATTATTCACGTATTCTGCCAGCGCCGTGATGCTTTTCGGTTTCCTGGCAGTCTTCGCTTACACTCACACGTTCGATTACATATCCGTCAACGGCTCGCCGACTCTAATGTCTCAAGTAAGCCAGATGCCTATGTTCATTCAGTTGTTCGCATCAGTAACCACATTCATCGGATTCGCGGTGAAACTGCCCATCGTCCCGTTCCATACGTGGCTTCCGGACGCACACGTCGAGGCCCCCGCCCCCGTCAGCGTTCTACTGGCCGGCCTTCTCCTGAAAATGGGTGGCTACGGATTCATCAGGTACAACCTGCTCCTCTTCTCTAATGCAGCCAACACATTATGGCCATACTTTGCTGGAATAGGACTGATCACGATGATCTACGGTGCCACTGTTGCACTTGTCCAAACGGACCTGAAACGAATGATAGCTATGACGAGCATTAACCACATGGGCTTCGTCCTATTGGGTACTTTCTCCCGTGACATTGCTGGAGTCTCAGGTGCTGTGTTCCAAATGTTCAATCATGCTTTAGCGATCGGTATTCTCTTCCTCATGTCCGGCTACATCCATGAACACATGGGCACTCGAAATATCAACGAGTTGGGTGGATTGAGGGGAAGGATGCCACTGACCGCCACATTGCTGGTTTTTGGCTCATTGGCGGCTATGGCGATACCTGGGCTCTCGAACTTCATCAGCGAATACCTCGTCATCGCGGGTGCTCTTACCGCGAATCCAATCTTTGCTCTTGCCATCATCGCCCCAGCCCTAACCGTCGGATACTTTCTCTGGATGCTAAGGCGGGTTGTCCTGACTCCCGCGACCGGACCTCGCAACGAATTGCATCTCCATTCCCTAATCATTCTAGCCGCCTTCCTCGTACCCTTGTTTATCCTCGGAGCCTATCCTGGACCAATGCTTGACAGCATAATTCGGCCAACAATCCTCAGATTCTTGGGGGGAGGACCTTAGAAATGGCTCCTCTACAACTCGTTCCACTCATCAGCTTGGCAGTCTTTGGACTGATCACCCCACCCGCTGGCCTACTTCGAGGGGGACGGATGAGATTGAGACCGGCACCATATCTCGGCATACTTGGTTTGCTGATCGCGCTTGGCTCAATCTCATGGTTTATCCTCGTCAACTATCAACCCACTGCGCTCGGCGCCCTCCGGTTCGACCTATTCACTTACTTCTTCGGCGGAATCCTCATAGGCACATCGACTCTCGTCGCACTTGCTTCACTCGGATTCACAAAAGGCGATCCGAACGAGGCCCCATACTACGGCCTCCTTCTGCTCTCAACACTGGGAATGGTCATACTGGCCGCATCGCAAGACCTAGTCCTGTTGTACGTGGGATGGGAATTGATGAGCGTCCCAACCTACGCTTTGACCGCGATCAAGAAGAGAGACGTTCTCTCGAACGAAGCGGCAATGAAATTCTTCGTCCTATCGGCCATGTCATCAGCCCTCTTGGTCTATGCGATATCCCTCATCTACGGCATGACAGGCTCCACAAGCTTAGTCGACATTCGGAGTATTCTTGTCAACATAGCAGTCTCGCAACCGGGCGTCAAACCCTTTGGCGTGATAGCATTGGTCTTGTTCATCGTCGGCTTCGGCGTCAAGATGGCCGTGGTTCCTTTCCATATGTGGATTCCTGACGCGTTCGAAGGAGCACCTTCAACAATAAGCGCCCTACTCGCATCCGGCGCAAAACTTGCCGCCTTCGCAGCCGCCTTCCGTGTCTTCATCTTCGGCATGGGCACCTTCCAAGTCGATTGGTACTCTACCTTCGCCATCCTAGCGATAGTTACTATGACCCTCGGCAATGTCGCAGCGTTAATGCAGAAGAGTTTCACACGACTCCTGGCATATTCTAGCATTGCTCAAGCCGGTTATCTACTGATTGCGCTTGCCGTCACGACTCCGACCAACACGCTCGGATTAGCAGGTGCGATTTTCCACTCGTTGAATTATGGAATATTGAAGACGGCCACGTTCGTAGCCGCCGCAGCGATTGCAACCAAGCTCCCGGTGACAGATCTCACATCTTTCAACGGTCTGGGCAAGCGGATGCCTCAAACCGCATTCGGGATCACAATACTTTTCTTGGCACTGGCAGGCGTACCCCCACTAAACGGCTTCTTCAGCAAAGCCATCCTCTTTACGGGTGCGCTAAACTCGCCGTTCTCCTGGGGACCTTACCTGGCAATCGCAGCTTTGCTGAACAGTGGATTCAGCATGGGATACTATGGATGGGTGATTAAGCGCATGTATCTTGACGATCCAGCGGACGCATCTCGGCTTCCCGAGCCTCGATCATACACAAGAATCCTCTGGCTGGCCGTTATCCTCACATTTGCTATAGGGATCTATCCCCAACCCTGGATCTCACTTTCACAGAGCGCTGCAACATCTTTGTTATCCATCGTGAGCTAGAGACAGGGTCTCCTCGATGCCGGAAGAGTACGGAGCATCGACCAATCCGTCCATTTACTCGAACAATTGTGTAGATCTCCTGGCTATCTTTCTAGGCCGATCTTATAATTCCGGCAGATCAAATCAATGCTAGAATCAGGCGAGCTCGTAGTTCCTAAACTCCGCTGTGACCGGAACATCTGTAATTGCCCAGCTCTCTTCCCCTATGTGCGGCAGACCTGGCGAGATGTTATCGTGGCATCGTAAAGCCTAGGTGGAACCGATTGTGCAGCCTAACCATGGGTTCAGGAAATATTTCAAAAGATGCCTGGACAAGGCGGAATTGGACGAGGATAAGAAGAGACAGTTACAAGGCCACAGTCTCAGGGTTGAATGGAGCTATACCGACCGGGACATTGACGAACTACGTCCCCTGTACAAGCGAGCCTATCGATACTTGGATATTTCAGAACAGGGGGCGGTGAATATGAAGCATGACGAACTCCAGCAAGAAGTCAGGGAGTTACGGGCTGTAGTTCGGAATCTTGAGATCGAGTCCAGTCAACGGATCTACCTCTCGAAGCCTGCGAAAGACTAATAGTTTCAGACCCGACTCTCTCGCTCGGTCTGTTTGGGCTTCAAAACCCGCCTCGCCCGCATATTCGCCTACCTCTCAGCCGTCACAGCCATCCTAGGCGCGCTTATCTGGTACAGTGGAGACACCAACGGCGGCGCACCCATCCTTGGGATCGGACTGGTACTCTTCGTCGGCTGTGCTTTTCTGCTTCATACCTGGAGTGGAGTCAGTTACGAGGAATAATTGTCCGTGATCTTGGTCAGTGTAGGATCCAAGCTGGCCGCAGGCAGATCATAGGTTTCACGGGCCTTGAATCCTGGATGCCTGGACTGCAGAAGCGCATTCAATAGTCTAGGCGGCTCGATCGCCTCATAATTTGTTAGATCATCAGTGCACTCAACCACTTGTTAAACAGTTGAAGATCAAGAAGGGACGTAAGAGCAGGAATCATCCCTATGCTGAGACCGGTCCTGGACAGGTAATTTTCCAGGGACCATACGGCGAGGTGATTCATACTAGGAGGTGTTACATCGGCAAGATCCCGAACACGGAGATTGACCGCGACACCGGTCGACTTGTGACAGTGAGGGATGCGTGATGAAGCTCATCATCCAAGCCACAGTCGCACTCCAGGACATGAGCGATATACACCGGGCCACACATGAGAAGATGACCGGTGAGGAATGGGCTAGACATCTCTTCCTGCAACATTGTCCCTACGTCAACTTTGAAACAGTCGAGATACAAGCAGAACCGTCGAAAACTTAACCAAATTATAGGACCTGCACAGTCTTCAACAGTTTTATAGCACCCTGAAGGTTCGTCCGGTCGAATAAATCGCGGATTGAATCATGTCTGGCATCGATGCCGTCAAGAAGATCGTTGAGACAGAGGAAGAGGCCAGAAGGATCGTTGAGGACGCTAGACAACGAGCCCAGCAAATAATCTCCCAAGCCTCTAAGGAGGCAGAAGGAGTAAGAGAACAGGTCCTCGCAGATGCTAGAAGACGACGGGAAGAGATGCTAACGAGAGCTCGCGAGGAGGCCGAGAAGGAAGCAACGGAGTCGGAAAGGGAGACCGAGAAATTGATAGGGAATTATCATCGAGCTTTCGACGAAAGAAAGAACGACGCCGTTCGAAAGGCCGTGGAACTCGTATTGCAGAAGTAATGATGGAAATGTCGGAATCACTAGAGAAGCTGCGTAATCGAATCCTATCTGATGCTAGACTCAAAGCCGACGAGATTATCCGAGAGGCGAGCCAGAAAGCTGATCAAATCCGGAACGAGGCCCGTGAGAAAGCCGAGCGTGAAGCTAGCGAGATTCTCGCACGTGCCGAGGCGGAAGCTGAGGCCGCTAGGCGTAGCATCATAAGCTCCAGAATAAGAGCCAACCGACTCAAGCTTCTAGAAGAGAGGAACAAGATCGTGCAAAGCGTTCTAGCTGATGTGGAGGAGCGACTTTCCACTGTCGCGACGACAGGAAATTTCCAGGAGGTCGTGAAGAGACTCGCAACGGAAGCCATCGATGCTATCGGATCCGACCATGCAACATTGAAGATTGGGTTTCCAAAGACATCACGTGACAAATTCAACCTCCCGGCAGATGCCTTGCCAAGAGGCGCCACTGTCGTTTATGATGAGAAACTTGCAGAGGAACTCGGTGGCGTTGTTGCAAGCGACTCGGAAGGGAAGATTGCCTACCGTAACACCTTTCGAGCAAGATTGGATCGACTCGATCGTGAACTCTTGACTCTAGTCTCGTCCACGATCTTCGGCGAGCAACGGCCGGGTCAAAGGGAAGAAGTGGAAGCAACATCTGCGTAGGCACCCGAAGTATTGCTAACTCCTGTCCGAATGCGAAGAGTCACAGTCATAGTCTCAAAAGATCAACTGACCAACTTTCTCTCATACGCCGGCCAAGAAGGCCTCCTTCACTTTGTCACGGTGCCAGACAAGCAAGTGCCGA
>VBBA01000342.1 GCA_005888675.1 Candidatus Bathyarchaeota archaeon
TCTCCTGACAAAGGTGAAGGAGCCGTCGAGATTTGGTGTAGCCAGCTTCGATGGGAAGGGGAAATTGATTGGGCTTGTGGAGAAACCGAAGAAGCCCCCGAGCAATTTCGCCCTGACCGGCATATACATGTTCAAGCCAATTATTTTTGATATGATTAAGAAGTTGAAGCCCTCATGGAGGAATGAGTTAGAGATAACGGAGGCGATACAGATGCTCATTGCCGATGGTGGACGGGTAAGTCATCACATCGTAGAGGGCTGGTGGAAAGACACTGGGACTCCGGAGGATATACTTGAGTCGAACCGGCTCATACTTGACGAGCAAGGTTCTAAGATTGATGGAGCGGTGGAGGATGGGGCTTCTGTCCAGGGACGGGTCGTGATTGGTAAGGGGTCTAGAATCGCGCAGGGGGCAAAGATTCGTGGCCCTTCGATAATAGGAGAAGATACAATTCTAGAATCTGGAGTATACGTTGGGCCATATACTAGCATAGGGAGTCATGTGACGATCAAGCGCGGAGAGATCGAAGACTCGATACCGGATAACAAGCAGCATAATCGGAACTTATACGACGATACGCGACGGTGGGAACCACACTCCCAAGGGCATACGGTTGACCCTTGGGGAAAATTGCCAACTTGACCTCTAGAAATTATTGAGGGGGTAGCCGGATTTGGATAGACTGGTTGTGACCGGTGGATTGGGTTTCATCGGAAGCAACTTCATCCATCACATATTGTCTAATCGATCGGATCTTCGAGTTGCAAATGTGGATTATGAGGGACCGAGCAGCAATCCCTCAAACACCTCAGACCTCCGCAGGAACAAACGATATCGACACCTGAAGGGCAATTTAGCCGAGCCTCGGATTGCAAAGTGGGTTGCGAAGAATGCTGATTTGGTGGTTCATTTTGCGGCTGAGACTCATGTGGATCGAAGTATTGCGAACCCGAGACCGTTCCTTGAGAGCAACATTCTCGGGACTTACAATCTCGTTGACGCCTTGAGAAACAGCAAGAGCCAGCGTCTTGTCCACATATCGACCGACGAAGTGTACGGGTCAGCAAATGATGGGGAGTCTTTCGACGAGGAGTCTCGACTCGATCCTTCTAGCCCATACTCTGCGACCAAGGCCGCAAGCGATCAATTGGTCAACGCTTGGATAAGGACGTACAAGGTGCCGGGAATGATCTTACGGTGCACGAATAATTATGGTCCATATCAGCATCCAGAGAAGCTGATTCCTAAGACGATCATTCGAGGATTGAATGATTTGCAAGTGCCCTTGTATGGTGGTGGCATGCAAGTCCGGGACTGGATCTACGTCATCGATTTCTGTACTGCCATTGAGAAGGCGCTCGAGAAGGGCGAGGTTGGCCAGACCTACAATGTTTCAGCTGGAAACGAGCTTACGAACAAAGAGGTTGTCCAGCGAATATTGCGACAGATCGGAAAGCCGCTGTCACTGATCGCATCGACGGAGGATCGTCCAGGGCACGATGTGAGGTACAGTCTTTCGTCAGAGAGGGCCCGTGCGAAACTAGGCTGGAGGCCGAGGCACGAGTTCGAGCATGCCTTGGGTTTGACTGTCAAATGGTATCGAGAGAATGAGAATTGGTGGCGGCCCATGGCCACTAGGAAGACGCTTTCCGCCAGGCCTTGGAAAGAGAGATGGTAGGCTCACGCGTATCCTGGTAACCGGCTCCTCCGGCTTGCTTGGCAACAAGATAGTCGAGCAAGCGATCGCAAAGGGGCACGAGGTCTACTCGACATACCGGCACAATCCACCTAGACTCGGTGTTCCTTTGGTGTTGGATCAGACGATTCAGGCTGAGGTAGAGAAGGTGGTCTCGTTGGCTTCGCCGGACGCTATCGTGAATTCTGCCGCGTTGACGGATGTTGATCTTTGCGAGGAGCTGCCGGAGATGGCCAGATTCGTGAACTCGATATCTGTTTCACATCTAGCCAGTTCGGCCAGTGCACACAAGGCATTCCTTGTACAGGTTTCGACGGATTACGTCTTTTCCGGCGAGAAGGGCATGTACTCTGAGACTGATCCGCCCTCGCCCGTCAACGAGTATGGTCGATCGAAACTAGAAGGCGAGGAGATGGCCAGGTTGGCCGGTGAGGGTAATTGGTGTGTTGCCCGAGCCAGCGTTGTGTATGGCTGGGGTCGTCCCCAGAGAGGTAATGCTGCAACATACGTCTACGATAAGCTATCGAAGGGCGAGCAGATCCGAATGGTGCAAGATCAATACTGCAGTCCTACATACAATGACAATCTCGCGAGGATGATACTCGAAATTGTAGAGAAACGGGTCTTGGGAGTTATGCATACTTCTGGCGCTACCAGGATCAACAGGTATGATTTTGCGGTCCTGATAGGTAAGACCCTAGGCTTGGATGCAGGTTTGATTGTCCCGGTTGACTCTGCAAGTATTCCTTGGAAGGCGAAGAGACCAAGAGATTCATCGCTAAACGTGCAGAAGTGCGCAGGTGTCTTGGACGAGAAGCCGATGTCAGCCGCGGAGGGTGCGGAGAGCTTTTGGAAGGAAGCTAAAGTTCGGGCCGGTCAAGTCGCCTAGCTTGCGGTCATTTGTGCGGTGGCCTGTTCCAGTCGTATGATTTCCCCGTCTTTGGATCGATTATCGTTGGGTCGTTCCATGTGCGTCGTTCCTCGTCCGGATTCTTCGTATCGTATAATCGGTTGACGCAGTAGACGGTCAGTGCCAGCTCATTTCCCAGCGCCTTGGTCCCGTGCCAGTAGAAGCCAGGTATCCGGACTACTTGTAACCGTTCCCCGGCCGCGACAACTTCGTCTAATTGTCCCTTGGTCTTGGAGTCTTGTCGGTCGTCGTAGGCGCAAATCTTCAATGATCCGTTTAGGACAATGAAATAGTCGACCTGTCCACGCGCGTGTCGGTGCCAGCCTCTTATCATGCCGGGATAACTCTGGGATAGGTTGGCTTGAATTATGGTGTCGTCGCCTAAGAGTTCCTTCCAGTCGCTACGCATGAGTTCTGCGAAAGACCCTCGATCGTCGACGTTCTTCTTCAGGTCAAGTACCCGGACACCAGGAAGCATCGTGCGAAATCGGTGCCGGATTACCAGGACACGTATATAACTACGAAGCGGACGCGTCTCGAAGAAGCCTAATACTTATTTTATTCTACACTGACCTAATCCAGTAGATATCTTGTATACTCGGCGGAGATTATTCTTCAGCCTCATCATTCTACTGATAATTGTGCTCGGCACTATCGTGTATTTTAGGGACTATTACGTCGACCCGTCTGCGCTCAACTATAGCAGTGCCCAACAGGCCCCGTTTGAGACAACTGGGTTCCAAACAAATTATTATGACAACCTTCCGAGCCATCTCAACATACTCCAGGTATGGTAC
>VBBA01000343.1 GCA_005888675.1 Candidatus Bathyarchaeota archaeon
TTGGTTATACCTGGCACTTCTAGCGCCGGCAGTCCAATTGCGAAGCTGTTCCTATAGAAGATCCTTGCGAAACTCTCCGCAATTACTGCCGAGACACCTGAGTATTTGATGGCGACAGGCGCCTGTTCACGACTTGAGCCGCCCCCGAAGTTTCGGCCCGCAACAAAAATATCCCCTTTGTGGACCTTCTTGTAAAATTCAGGATCGAATCCGTACATTGCATACTTGGCCATCTCCACAGGATCATTTGTCCGGGCCTTGAACCGGAATGGAATAATGATGTCCGTGTTCACATCGTCAGGCCAGACCCATGCGCGGCCCCGCAGTAGCCGTGGTAACCTAGTTGTCGTATTGCTCACAAGTACTTCCTCGGATCAGTTATCTTTCCCTCGATAGCGGACGCAGCTGCGGTAGCAGGTGAGGCCAGATAGATCTGTGCCGACGAGGCGCCCATTCGACCAACATAGTTCCTAGGTGACGAGGATATGCAAATCTCGTTCTCGCCCAACACCCCCAAATGTGTTCCAACGCATGCCCCACAAGTAGCATTGGTGAATACTGCTCCCGCTTCCAGAAAAGTTTCCGCTAGGCCTGTGGTTATTGCTTCCTCAAAGACCAGTCTGGATGCGGGAGTCACGATGCAACGGGTTCCAGCTTTGACATGATGACCCTTCAGGATTTGCGCGCTTATCGCGAGATCTTCTATTCTTCCATTTGTTGAGGAGCCGATGAATGCCTGGTCGACATGTTGACCCTCCATCTCATCCACCGTCTTCACCTGGTCCACGTGCCCGGGTTCAGCTACCTGAGGTTGTAGCTCGTCAAGCTCGATCGTGTACTCCTTGACATAGTTGGCTTTTGGTCCAGCATGAACCTCCATCAATGGTTTTCGATTCACCTTCTTGAAATAATCCCGCGTAGCCTCGTCCACTTCAAAGACCGAGAGTTTGCAACCGCACTCCATGGAATTATTGCTGATACATGCCCTAGAGGAGATGCTCAATGTCTTCACCGCTGGTCCCTTCCATTCTATCGACCGATAATTTCCTCCGTCCTCCCCAACCCTGCCGATAAAGTGCGAGACGATATCTCGGGCAAAGACACCTTTCTCAAGCTTACCGGTTAGATTGACCTTGACCGATTCTGGGACCCGCGCCCAGATCTTGCCTGTTGCCCATATGGCCGCCATGTCAGAACTACCAACGCCGGTGGCGAAGGCGCCCACGGCGCCGCCTTGGCACGTGTGCGAATCGGCACCGAACAATATCATGCCGGGCACTACATGTGATTCTAGGAGATGTTGATGGGAAATGCTTCCTTCCACTAGCCTGCATCCCATCTCTCGAACGAATTCACGGATCAGATTATGGAGGTTGGCGACCTTCTCGTCAGCCGCTGGATATGTGTGGTCGATTACCAGATGGACGCGAGACGGGTCCCACAGCTTCTGGATCCCCATCTCTCTGATGACCTTAATCGCAAGGGGGCCTGTACTGTCCTGCGCCATAGCAAGGTCAACAGGCAAAACAACGATGTCTCCTGGATGGAGCACGTTATGCTTGCCGCCTTCAGCGGCACGGACGCTCATGACTTTCTCCGCGAACGTAAGTGAGTCGTCGTCTAGGATTGAGCGTTCCAGGTGTTCAGACCCGCGGAAAGGCGGGCTGGGACGCGTCCTAATTAAAACCTAACCTGAAAACAAGCAGGCGACAAACTCGAAGAGATTAGCTTGGCCTAGTTCGCTAGCTTTCTGGTCCAATTTCTCCAGGACGGTTTCAGAGAGCACTTATTACCTATCATTCCATAATTGCTCAGGGACCGAGATTCATGTCCAAGCAGAGGCATCGCGAGACCTCGACTGCCAGGGAGAAAAAGATCCGTATTCTTGTCGCCAAGCCTGGACTAGATGGACACGATCGCGGCGCGCTCATCCTATGCAGGGCGTTCAGAGACGCCGGCATGGAAGTCATCTACACAGGTTTTCTAGCCACACCAGAACAGGTAGCGCAGATGGCAATCGACGAGGATGTTGACGTTGTAGCTATGAGTCTCCTCAACGGTGCCCATATGACAGCTTTCCCGAAAGTCGCGAGATTGGTTAGGGAGCGGGGTGGCAACGACATACTCTTGGTCGGCGGAGGCATAATCCCCGACGAGGACAAACCATTATTGGAGAAACAAGGGATAACAGGAAATTATGGCCCGGGAACCCCGTTGAAGACCATAATCGATCATATCATTGAAAGAGTTAGGAAGGAGCGCTGGAAGACAATCTAGTCTCTTGCCGGCAATGGCCCAACTAGGCTAACCGCATCAGAGAGCTTCAGGATATTATTGCTGGATAATCCGATTCGCCGACCAAGGCTTACATCTGGAACTAAACCAGAAGCCCTCAATTCTGGCGGATACTCGTGCAGACAGTGCATGAGTCTCCCGATGACAACGTCGGGCCGAGAGTTTTGAACTGCT
>VBBA01000344.1 GCA_005888675.1 Candidatus Bathyarchaeota archaeon
CGCTTTGGAAAAAGCGCCGAGAAACAATTGGTGAGAGAGAACGTCGTGTTTGAGTTCGTTGAGGGCTTGAGTTATGTTTTCATAAGACATCTCTGTCAAAGGGCTTACGCTCGATTACAAAGACGCCCTTTTCTCAGATAACATCTTTGCTCGTCTTAGGTGGTAGGACAAATAAGAAGGCGTCAAGTGGGGAATACGAAATATGGAGATCAAAAGAGTTGGTTCGCAACCTTCCGTTAAGGGGTCGTCAGACTGGTTTACTGGAAATGTTCGGATGGATCCGCTTTTTCAGGCACCTGATCCGGCGCTTGTTCAAGCTGCCAGCGTTACCTTCGAGCCGGGAGCACGGACTGCATGGCATAAGCATCCGCTCGGTCAGGCCCTCATCGTCACTGCCGGCAAGGGCTGGGTTCAGCACGAAGGCGGACATGTCGAGGAGATTCGTCCTGGAGATGTGGTGTTGTCCTCGCCTGGCGAGAAGCATTGGCATGGGGCTACGCCGACCACCGGTATAACTCACATCGCGATTCAGGAAAGGCGTGATGGGAAGTTTGTCGTCTGGATGGAGCATGTCAGTGACGAAGAATACCATGCTGGCAAATGAAGGACATTTGAAAGAGCGATGCGAGTAGTCTAGACGGGTCATTACCAATGCTCAGAGTGCATTACTTCTCTTTGCGGTCTCCGTCCCCGTTTTAGAGATTCTGATTTCTTATCGGGTAAGGGTTTGCCGATGGATATGGTTCCGACAGGATGGAATTCGGCCGGGATCTTCAGCAGGTCTCTCATGCCCTGGATATCGGAGACTCCTGCGAAGCCAGCGGCGTAACCCATGTCGATTGCCGCTAGCAGGATTATCATGGAGGCTGCTCCTGCATCGAAAAACCAGTATGGTGTAGGCCACGGAATCTCAGTCCCACTTGGTTGTAGTTTGTCTGATTCCTGGTATCTTCTATGGTAGTGTTGTTCGCTGACAGTGACAACGATGACTACGGGAGCTTCGGAGATGAAGGGGTGAAAGCCCATCGAGACGTACTCTTCTTCCTCTTGAACATGACCTATCTTCCTCCGGACCTCGGGATCCTTTACTACCACATAGGCGACTCCCTGGCTGAAACCAGCACTAGGATAATGCTGGGCCAGTTCTAGGATCCTGTTCACTACTCGATCTGGGACGGTGTCCTTTGCAAAATGCCTGACCATCCGCCTCTTCAAAACCGTCTTTTGAAACTCCAAGTGATCTCAGAAACAGGCTGGCGTTTCTAAGCGATACCTATTTTATGATTGGGATGAGATTCTATTCAGCTTCCGCTGTGTGCGTCATTCTGTTTGTGAGATATCCCCGCCTCAGGGATTTGGAAGACGGTCTATGAGGGCGAGATTCTCAGGGTAGAGGAAGATTGGTGTTGACGAAGTTCATGGCGAAGATGAAGATCCCAGCCACGAACAACAGTAGTATGATGAGATAAGCAATGTCATGGCTAGTCTTCTTCTTGAGTTGTTGAGGGTTGTACATCTTGTTCTCCTTGTTTAGGTTCGATGGCGAGATAATAGCGCGATCCAACTCGGTGGCGGAGACGCGGGTCACAACGGACATAGTGTTGAGCCATTACATCGGCCGGAAATGCCGAGCGTTAGTCACTAACTCGCAAAATGTTTGGTCAGAAGAAGAGAGGAGGTTTGGATTATTCAGAAGCTCCGAACAGCATCACAGCATTGATGGTGGGTCTTGGGCGAAGTTGTACACGTTTGGTTTTTCCGAAACCTGTGGTTGGATCCGAGCCAGTCGTTGCGGCGTAGGGAGATGGGTGGTCCCGCACTTACAATCATGCTGAACAATGTCACGTTGTCTTAAGTTAAGTAACAATCGCCTCTTAGCTAACATCCTCTTGGCACTCCAGTCGCGAACTACTTGTCCTCGGCAGAAATCGTTGACTTCCTCACTCGAGAAGTCAATACTCTTACCCATAAGAGAAGATTGCTTCCATCAGATCGAGAACGACTGGCTTTCACACTCGAACAGATAGCAAGGAGAGGATCCCTCCCAGTGGCGGATGTCGCAAGGTTACGAAAGATGCTTGACGCGGGGGATCTTCGATCTCTCAGATATCAACTTGCAAGAACTCTGTCCTACTTGTCTGGCACCGAACGGCACCTGATACAGGAACGGATCGAGGAATTATCCCTCGAGAATGCTCGTCTCAGAGAAATGATTAGCGAACAACGGACAAGACTCGAGGCGGGATTGGAAACCTCTCAAGAATCTGAAAAGGAGAGAGCTGAGGATGTTGAAAAGGAAGAGAACATGTTGGAGAAATTCAACTCTGCTAGCAATCGCGTCTTCGTAATAATGCCCTTCAAAGACGACTTCAGTGATGTCTGGAACGGTGGCATAAGACGAGCGTGTCAGGAAACAAAATTCGCTCCATTGAGAGTAGACGAGATCAAGATGTCGTCCGGAATAACAGATGACATCAAACTCTACATGAAGAAATCCAACACGGTCATAGTTGATATCACTGGGAATAATCCAAATGTAATGTATGAGAAAAGACCCTATCATACTTTGCCAGAAACAAGAATCCGACAAGATTCCCTTCGATATTTCTGGGATGCGATACTTGGGATACGAGGATTCATGGCAAGGTATAGAAGACTTGACGAAAGGGTTGAAGAAATATCTCGAAGAGACGTTAAAACAACGGAAGAAACGACGAGTTAGGAAACATAAACAGCGGTCGCAGCCAGCGTCGTAGAAATAGCTCGCGGGTCTATACGTCCAGTATCACTTGAGAGCAGTCAAGGTTTGCGTCCCGCGATTGATGTCGAGACCCGAAAAAAACGTTGCGATTTCCTCAGGAGCTAGGCTCTGTTGATCGGATGCTACATCGAGTAGGCTAACGATACCAAGCAAATTGATTCAGCGCAAGGTTATAGAATCATTTTGTTCCGGCACCGATCTCACAAACGCATAAATCACGGTTTCAGTTCACCAAAATACTTCGCGAAAAGTGAACCATCTTTGTAAATGGAAATGGGGCCGTCCGATGAGATGGTGAAAGCCAAGCATTCGTGGTGGGATGAGTACTTGCTTGCTGATTCATGTCTAGCCCCTCCAGAACCATTTGCTCCGCCCCACTCTGGATAAATGAGTCTCTGGGAGACTGCCAGTACTCTGCCCTTGGCACTGATTACGACCGCACCATCCAAGGCAGCGTAGGTAACGAGCTGATTCATTGGGATTTGATCCAATGGGATCTCAGTGAACATAACTTCCTTCATGGCCTTGCAGGAATTCAAAGCATCTTCCTTTTGAAGAATGATGGTGCCACCTCGGCCAGTTTCCGACATCGTAACGCAGAGTTGGATAATTTCCGTTAGGACCTCCTTGC
>VBBA01000158.1 GCA_005888675.1 Candidatus Bathyarchaeota archaeon
AGACGAGGATTACAGAAGGCTCCTCCGCAAGCCGGTGAACTATTCTTTCCACCGGCTCTTGTAGGGATAGGTTGCCATAGAAGGAGAGAACATATGTCGCTGCCCATTCCGTCGTTTCGACGTCCGGGTCTTGCATGACCTTTAGGTCGGTCGCCTTCTTGAACTTCAGCTCGCCGAGCTGCATGATAGACATCTTATCGAACGAGGTAAAGCCCCGGGAATTCAACAAGGCGACAAGCTCTTTGCACTCGCTTTGAACCGAAAAAATGGGAGGTCTTCCAGCAGCTTCGAATTTCGTTTCTATCTTCACAACATCGTCCAGTCCACTGCTGCAATCGACAAAGCCCGCTCTGTTGAAGAAGTACTCGTCAAAGTCGGGGGAGACCATGACATATGACTTTTCCCCGGTCCACTGCACGTCCGACCAGTGGGACCACCAACCCGCTTCGTTGAGCTCTAGGTCCTTGCCGCTAGCCAAGCCCAAGATCTACACCAAGTATGCTGGTTGCCAAGCGTATTGAAGCGAGCTTCCGAGCCGCTGCCGTGGCACTCCTCGTGTTAGAAGTTGATACGAGGCCTTCGCCCAGGGCTCTGAGGGCTAGCGGTGTGTCGAAGTCGTCATTCATTGCGTCGCAGAAATGCTGTAAGGATTCCTCGTCGTATTCTTTGGATGCGGCCCCTACTGCTCGCCTGCACTTCTCCGCCATTCCCCTGAGACGGTTGTAGGTTTTCGCGGCGGAGTCGATTCCCCGAATGTCCATGTCCCTTCTGTAATGGCGGCTCAAGAGGAACATCCTGATCTGGTTCACTGAGTAGGAGCGCAGGGCATCCCTAACGGTGTAAACATTTCCACTGGACTTGGACATCTTCTCGCCTTTGATGTTGACAAGTCTGGTGTGGACCCAGTACTTTACGAAAGGTCTGAGGCTTGTTAGAGACTCGGCCTCGGCGATTTCCGCTTCGTGGTGTGGATAAATCAGCTCGTAAGCGCCGCCGTGCAGGTCATATTGGGGGCCCAGGAGCGAGGCCGTGACCGCGATGTCTTGGATATGCCAACTAGGCGACCCCATCCCCCAAGGGCTGTCCCACTTGCCCTCGACCAAGGTTCTCGGATGCCAAAGGGAGAAGTCAAGCAGGTTCCTTTTCCATATAGAGAGTTCGAGGGGCCTGAGGGAAAGTTCTCGGGAGGACTGGTGAGAGAGCTTCCCGAAGTTCGGGAAGGTTGAGATGTCGAAGTAGACCCAGCCATCGACCGCATATGCGTGCCCCTTCCTAATCAGGAGAGAGACCTGCTCAATCATCTTGTCTACGTATTTGGAGACCGGCTCGAACCTGCATATGGTGTCGGCCTTGAGCCTCGCCATGTCTTCCACGAAGGCCCTCGAGTATTTTCTTGCGAGGGCGAAAGGAGTCATGCCTGTCCTCTTGGCTTCGTCCGTTATCCTCTCATCTACATCGGTGATATTCAGGACGAACCGGACCTTGTATCCGAGGTGGGTCAGGTACCGCGCGACGACATCGTAGAAGATGTACGTACGGGCGTGGCCCAAGTGTATGTAGTCCTGAACTGTCGGTCCGCAGACGAACATCTGCACCTTGCCACGGCGCAGACTTACGAACGGTTCCTTCTCCCGGGAGAGCGTGTTAAAAACGACGAGTCGGCTCCGCAAGAGAAGTGAGACGCCAGATGGAGCGCGGGTATTAATCTTCTTGACCCCGGTTGGATCGGCTTAGATGCGAGCATCTTTCTACGAAAAAAGAATTCGATCCTTCGACAAACTCATGTCGGAGCTACGACGCCTTGACTCCGACTCAGGAGTTAGGGTCGTCGGGTCCTACTTCAAGAGAGAATGCTTCGCTTTCCTTACACGATCTGGAGGCGTGTACACGGTCATGATCTACGAAAGGAAGGACCGCAGGGCCACTGCGCTCGGTGCGAGAATCCTTTCGAGGGAATTCAAGTCCGTGGATTACCTAGGGGGATTCCTGAGGCAAATCGCCCGGAAAGAAGTGAAGGCGTACGTCTACTGACGGGAGCGTTCGGCGGGAGAGAGTTCGAGCTTAAGAAGAGGTCTCCGAGCCGTGGGGGGACATGGATGCACTGAACAGTTTACGCACTAAGGTTGCGAAGAAAGTGCTGCAGAAAACTCTCTCCGTCAAGAACGGGGAAACAGTGACTGTGGAGTCCTGGAACAACGGGCTCGAGTTCGCGAGGGTCTTGTTGGCGGAGGCGAGAGCCATGGGCACTACCGCGGTTCTGGTTCTCGAGGACGAAGGAGCGTATATCGAAGGAGTCAAGCGGTCGCCGAAGAACACTCTTGGGAAGATGGGGCGCAACGAGTATGGAATGTTGAAGGGTACAGATGCGTACGTGTTCATTCCTGGACCACTGCTCGCTGCGTATCAGACAAAAATCAACCCTCGGCTAATGTCAGACTCAACTAGATACAATTCGTCCTGGTACGATGCAGCAAAGAAGGCCAAGCTCAAGGGTGCACGTTTGACATTCGGCTACATCGGTGAAGAGATGGCGAGGATAATGGGCCGCACAGTACAGCAAGTAGCTGAGCGACAATTGAGCGCAGCTTTAGTCAACTTTGAGGGGATTTCTAGGAGAGCACGAAGGCTATCTTCAAGCCTCACTGACGGTTCGAAGGTGTCGGTGCGTGCAGGAGGCGCGCGCCTCGAATTCATCTTGAAGGGAGAAACCACTATCGAAGACGGCGTGGTGAGTCCGCAGGACATGAGGGCCGGCAACAACATGACGTATGTTCCGCCCGGATTCGTGTCGAAAGGGGTCGAATCCACATCAGCTTCAGGGACGCTGAAAGTCTCGAAGTCCGTGACAAGGCTAGGCCTACTCAGCGATGCGACGCTGACATTCAAGGAGGGAAGGTTGGTCCAGTGGAAGAGCAAAGAAAGCATGCCGATGCTCACGAAACTCGTAACGACTGTGCCAGAGCAGAAACGAAGGCTGACTATCCTGAATGTGGGAATCAATCCTAGGATGGGCTACTTGTTCGGACAGGATAGGATGGTGGCTGGCTCAGTGACCGCTGGCGGGTTCGGAATCACGGCGGTTGTTAGAGGCGCGGACCTGACGGTCAGCGGACGAGCGCTGGTGACTGCAGGGAATCTGTAGCTGGGTGTCGGGCCAAAGTCCCCGTTAAGAGTTCGACGAACCTCTCGGGTCTTCCTTACATAGGTCCGGACCCGGCATTTGTTAACTCATGAAGTCCCTTTTGGCATCACATTTTTTCGCGTTCCAATGTCTTCTTCTTAGTTCGGAGCTTGGTCAGTATTTCGTCCCATTCTTTGCGTCCTAACATGTCGTCCAAACTTTCGTTCAAGGGCCTTCCCGTCGCCATCGCGGATTTCATAACGTCAGACAATTCAATCGAATTCTGTATACTCTCCGGAATCGTTAGGATCTTTCCGCAAGCCACACATTTCCATCGTCGGTCTTTCTTTACCTGCTCGTAATGTCCGCATCTCGTGCTTCGCGTTCGGCCTTTGGCCTGAGACACTGTTTCTCTTCTCCTTTTGATGTCCATTCAAACTAAGGTTTTGGGTTGCATGAAAGGATCAGCCGATCGTTCCTTTGGGAGAGCGTCAAGCTGGTCTTAACAAAGATATAGTTCTGAAATGCGAAATGAACATCGAGTTGACGTGACGGTAGAGCCTCTATTGAGATCCACCCCATCGAGGGGAAGCACTCGATTGCTGAAAAATCCGATTTCATGAAGAGAGCAACCGAAGCAGTCGTCCATATCCTGGGGTGTTCCGCCGAAGAGGTTATTGTTAGGATTGTAGAGGACAAGCCTGAGAACGTAAGCAGAGCAGGCATCCCGTTCACAAGGAGAAAATAACCCTGCCCACAATTAATGTTGACTTCCTCGATTCGAGAGTTACGCCTGCGCAGAAGAGACAACTCGCCAAGTCACTTACAAAAATTCTATCTGAGACTCTCGGTTATTCCGAGGACGTAGTAACCATCATTTTCAGGAGCACATCGGCAGGCAACATTGCAAGGGATGGAAGACTCTGCAGACGACGAAGATACTAGGCTTGTGTCCTGCGCATCTTCAGACTAACAACTTTCCGTCTCTCATTATCGCCGTATCGTTTATCGAAACAGTTGCCTTAGTTATCGATGCCCACCATTGCTGAGTTGCCTCGTTCTTGCCTCCCATGGATTTGTTATTTCCGAAGCCGAGGGTCACGCCGCCAAGAACTTTGTCGTCCTGGGTGTAGCCATGCTGGAGCCTTGGGTTCAGACCGAAACCAAGGAAGCCAATTCGGCCTCCGTCCCTGCCAGCTCTACGGAGATATTGCTCAAACTTTCTAGCTCCTCGAGTTGCGAGATGTTGTTTGATACGACCGTTCTTCAACCGCAGTCGTAGATTCTTGATCGTGTTGTTGCCCATCCGCACAGGAGCGTCATAGACCACTCTGCCTTCAGCACTTTCTTCCTCAACTGAAACCTCAATGGCCCCGGCAGGTAGAAATGTGATCAAGCCTTTCCTAGCCTTCTCGTCTGTGGATATACCGTCAGATATTCCGACCGGCCTCTGATCGAGGACTAAATTCAACTCCGTTCCCGAGGGCGTTGAGATCTGGACCCTCCCGTTGCCTGACAGAAGCTTGGATAGCGTCCTGCTTCTCCTAGCAATCTCCTTGTGGTCGGCTAGGCATCCCTCCAGCATAACTTTCTCCCATTGCTTGTGGTTCAATCCTAAGGGCTTTGCGCGTTCGGGAGTTGCTAGGGTGGCCTCGACGGCCAACATTCTCACATTATGTAGTTTCGATATCCTAGCCCACTCCTTTGCGTAGGGAGATTTGTCATACCGGGTATCCAGCCAGACCGAAACTAAGTTGCGTTTCTTCTCGGGAATTGAATGCCAAGGGATAGGCTTGCGAGGTCCCATTGTAAAGATGTAGAAATCAGTCTTAGCCAGTGCCGCCCTCATCTGGACGGGCACAACTTTGAGTTCCTGGTTCGAGAGGTCAGAGATCGAACGAAACCAGGCGTCTTCGAACTTTACTGTCGTCAAGTGAGGACATCCTCTCCTGGCACATTCTAGCTCCATAATTGCGGCGAGGTCGAGCGTATGGTCCCAGCTACTTATCCAAACGCTGTCTCCGGGCTTCACTCCCAAGCAATTATCGAACACTTCTGAGACAAGGGAGAAGTAATCCATGACACGCCTGATTTGCATACTGTGGCGTTGACTTCTTAATTCTTTGATGAATCCGGGAGCTCCCTCTGGGATAGAAAAAGTGGTCTTACTTGCGGGCAATGATTGACAATACTCTTGGATACGCGAGACCAGTTAGGATGATTCTTTCACCGTATCGCTTCCACAGAGAAGCAAAGTCGATAACCTTCGCGAAGGGTTTGGCATCTGCAACGTCCAACAATTCGACCTTGGCTTCTTTCTCGTCCAAGTTGATTTTCGGGTCGTACTCCTCTTCTAGTAAACCAGTCATGCCTCTCTCGCGGAGAAGGTTGAGCACGACGCTCTTGCTTGGAAGACCTGCATGGAATTCTTTCGACTGAATAGTCCAGTAGAGTTTCTGCGCCTCAGTACGGGCACATTCTGGAAACATGTTGTCAGCAAACAGAAGCGTTCCACCACCTTTCAGGAGCCGACAAGATTCCTGAACTACCATCTCTAGAGCATCATTGCCGCCTATCATGTGTATGTCTTCCAACGCCAGGAAGGAAACGACCGCATCGAAAGAGCTGTCTCGAAATGGGCATGTTCTTCCATCTCCTACGATCCAAGAAACCCTTTCATTGACTCCGGCGGCTCTGGCTCCTCTCACGGAGTCTTCAAGCTGTTCACCGGCTAGAACATCCAGGGCAGTAATTCTAGACTTAGTTCGCGATGCGAGTTCATAGGTCAGAAAACCGTGGCCCGAGCCGATATCAAGAACATCAGTGCTTCGTTGCAGATCCATTTGATCAACCAACCATCTTCGCGCTTCTCCAAAAACGACGTATCGTTCTGTGACGCCTTCCCTTCCAACTGGAGTGGAATCAAACCATCTTTTCCGAGCTATCGCCGTTGCACGTGTGATTCCTTGTCCTGTTTCATGACGTGCCAAGGTTTCGACCGATCAAGCATGTCTCCAAGCAAGTAGCCCTCGATGATCCCGTCATGGGAGTAAGCTCAAGACTTCTCTCAAGGACTTTATTCGTGCGTCGGCGACGACATCCGAGTCACCTACTCCTGGAGATCGTGTCAAGGCGAAAAGCGACGCAGATCGTTCATTGAAACCTGAGGGAACAACATAGTCGAACAATACGGCCTTCATGCCTGCTTGTTTCGCTCCGCGAACATCTGTTTGAGGATTATCGCCAACGTGAAGGATTTCGTTGATTGGAAGTCCCAATTCTTTGGCTGCTGCAACGAATATTCTTCTGTCAGGTTTCCCGTGCCCAACTTCATCCGAGAAGAGGGCCGAGTCGAAATAATCGAGAATTCCGGAGCTGGTAAGAAGTTGACGCATGATTCGCCCTGGACCACGACCCGTGTTGCAAATCAGACCTATCTTGTAACCTCTGGTTCGCAGTTCCAGAAGCACTGGACCCGTGTCAACATTGACTGCAGGCGGAGTCACCAAGCCAGGGGAGACATAGGCCTCTTCGAGTTCCTTCATCGCTTCTCGCGGAACAGCGTACTTCTTCTTCGTCGCAGATTCGACGATGTAACGAATCTGCCCTTGAGTTGGGACTTGTTCCCCTGTTCTCCAAATGTTCACGAGCCAAGTCGAGCTTTCATCGAGCCCTCTCGTAAGCTCGTCAAACGGGACATCGATTTCATATTTCCTGAGAACATCCTGGAGCCCCTTGCACCTTAGCATATCACGGTGTCGGTCGAGTTCCGGAATATCGAGGAATAATGTTTCCCATAGATCGAAAGTGACCCCCGACAGCCCTGAACTCGGCAATGTGTCCAGTAATGCTACGAGAGGGAGGTAATAGTTGTGCCTTGTCCAAGGATTTATCGGACAACCGATACCGGATGTTTTCAGTCTGATTTGGCGGTTCCAGACGTACTTCTTGCAGCCATTGCCGGGTTCGTAGCCGCCATTCTAATGACTCTTTTCGAGTTCCCGTTTTGGAGGCGATGGGGGTTAGACGGCGTTGCTGAATGGCAAATGAACTCGGTAATTGTCTCCAAGATTGTTGGAAGATCGAGCCGCGAACAACAATTGCCCATTTCGTGGGCAATCAGCGGTCACCTGTTTCACGGAACTGTTGCCGGCATAGTGTTCGGCCTCTTTCTTCCAATCATTCGCCTACTACTACCCGCTACTATCATGATTCTATTGTCTGCTGTGCTGTACAGTACTATTCTTTGGCTCATTTTCTCGATCATGCTCCGAGCGACCTTTGAAGCGGCTGGAAACATGCGAATCTCAAATCGTGCCGCGCTAATAGCTCTCTTTTCTCACTGCGTATATGGCTTCTTCCTGGGACTCGCTATCTCGTCAATATGAATGATGAGCGAATATGGATGTCTATCTTCTTGATGGGACGTACGAACTCTTTCGCCATTTCTACGCGGTTCCTTCTCACATCAATGAGAAGGGTGAAGAAGTCGCAGCAATTCGTGGCGTCCTTGCCAGCGTTATCGGAATGCTAGAATCTGGCGTCACACACATAGGTGCCGCCACAGATCACGTGATTGAATCTTTTCGCAATGACATGTGGCCTGGCTACAAGACTGGCGAAGGAGTAAACCCTCGGCTTCTTGCACAGTTCATCCCACTTGAACAAGCACTGGAATCCATGGGAATCGCGACATGGCCCATGGTGGAGCTGGAGGCTGACGACGCAATCGCCGCGGCCGCGGTATCGCTAGCGAAATTGTCCGATGTCGACCGCGTCGTCATTTGCTCACCGGACAAAGATTTTGCTCAATGCATTAGAGGCGATAAAATCGTCCAACTGAACCGTCGAACTGGACTATTCCGGAACGAGGCTGGTGTACAAGCTCGCTTTGGTATTCCCCCAAGCTCCATTCCTGATTACCTTGCCCTCGTAGGGGACCCAGCTGATGGCTATCCAGGGTTGGACGGATGGGGCGAAAAGGCGTCCGCAACCGTATTGGGGGCATACGGTCACTTAGAGAAGATTCCTCCACGCACCGAAAACTGGAAGGTACAAGTGCGCCGGGCGGACTTGTTAGCCTCTACTCTCCGAGAGAACTTCAAGCTAGCTCTGCTCTTCCGTGACTTGGCGACGCTCAGAACGAGAAAGCCTAAGCTCTCGTCCACTAGCAAGGTTCACTGGAAGGGCCCAAGACCGTCTTTTCCTGCGTTTTGCAAACGGCTTGATGCTCCAGAGCTAAAGAACCGTGTCGACGTTCTAGTGTCCCAGAGGGGTTGAGCTCATTGAATCTTCAGCAAAGTGAAATTGTTGTCCACTACGACGCTAATACTGCCATTGGGTGTCGGCGTGGTAATTAACGTGTAGACCTCACTGGGGGTCAAGGTTTCATACCTCGCTAATATCTGAATCGGCTGGGTCCCACCAGTTGGAGTTATTCCAATTATCCATTGAGCGTTCCCTCCTTTATCGAACGGTCCATACCTGTAAGTCAGAGTACCATTGATTGTCAACTGGGTCCCCGTCGCAATTCCCATGCTGTTTATTGCTTTCGTAGTTGCACCTGCCACTTCACTGCTCAAGTTCGGATTGTCGATAAAGTCGACGCCAACCTGCTTGGTTTCAGCGTTCACGACTGCAACCATTACTGGAACTGTCAGGTTGCCCACTGTCCCGTAGTAAGGGATCACATAGATCAACCTACCATCTATCAAATACAGCAGGATGTTGCCTATCGTCCACTCTGGATGAAGTGTTAGACGTCCTTTCACTGTGGGATCGGTACTGACTGCCGACTCCGCAGTGGTGGGACCCAGAAGGGTCTTCCCTTCAGGGAACCTAATCAGATACACATGACCCGTCTGTGTCCCGGCCGGGGCGACGTACAGGCCAGCGAGGTTTTGCGAGGGACTCTTGTAAATCTCGACCAGTCTAACTGCGGACCACGCGAGGTTGCCATTAAGCGGCGTGATGATGAACCTCGTGTCCTCTGTGGATTGAAGGAAAACGTTGCGCTGCCACTGGTTAGGATCCGTCTGGAAATAGAAATTGTAGACGCTCTGTTGAATGTTGAAGAAAGTCTCTGGGTATCGTAGCTGGTCACCTAGCCATGACGGTATCGGCTGATTCCACTTAGGATACATCGAACGATAGAACGATGTCACATAATCGGACTTGCCATTATCGTACAGGTACCCACGAATCTCCCCAGTCTTGACGTCCGTTAGTACAGTCGAGAACAATCTCAGGATCGACGTATTGTTGTGTTCCGGATAGTCAGCGAAGCCGCTGGGGCTTGGCCAGTCGATCCACACCCAGTGCAAGAGGTAGATATTGCCTTGGGGGTCGACAACGGGGTAGGGATCGGGATCCATTTGCATGTTGGGAAGAAGTAAATTGGACAAACGATTGTTCAGGTCCCGGAACTCTAATGCTTTGATCGGACCGTAGTTTCCGCTGGCAAAGTCCAATCGTCCTTGCCAGAAGAACTTCCAGTATCTCCAGAACCCGTCGAACGTGTAATCGGGTGATCCACTATAGGATGGGGGCCCTGAATAGTTAGCAAGGTGGGTCTCGGTGAAGCCCGGGATGTTAAGATATACTTCATCAACGCTCTGCCACAAGCCTCCTTCGCCATAGTAGACCTGAGGAGTTTGTGTAAGCGGCCATATCTTAGCGGCGTCAACCCTCTCCGTTGTTGCGGCATTGACCGCGAGAATTTTCTCGGAATGCGTCAATAAGAGATGCTGAGTACGCCAAACATCTGTGTCTCCGCCGTAGGTTGGCTGTACGAGCTGGAGAATTGAGACCCAATACTCTGTCCCGTTGCGATAGATAATGTCCACCGGGGCAGTGTCGAGCGACATCCAATTGACTCCAACCAAGGGTTTCATATTCAATCTCGCAGCTTCTTGCGTGAATATTCTGACATGGCCAAGTACGTTCGTTTGAGGACCAGTTGAATTTATCAGAGAAACATCTGCAGGAGTAACATTGTCCACGCCGTAGGCCCAACGTGTGTACTGAATAGTGGGCACATAGGCTGGGTTCCATTGATAGTTGACATACTGTCCCGACTGGGCTCTAAGGAAGCTAGCATAAGCTGGAAGCGTGACGACCGACAAGATTACTATAACAAGGATACCAAGCGCCTTCAAACGTGTCAGCTTGATGTGGAAAACACGTGGACTCCTTGTAAATAGTGCAACGAAAGTGGAACCAGCCAATAACAGAATAAGCGTCCATAAGATGAAAGACGATCCGACATCGTAAACCCACGAGCCCGCACCGAGTACGGAGTAGAGGAAGGCCAGGGCGATTATGGCGAAAAAGTTGCTCAACGCCCGTCTTGACATACCGAAAGCACGAGCCGACAAGCCCACAATCGCATTCGCCAACAAAGAGATGCCCAAGCGAATTCCAATCACAGTAAAAGCCAACCCGAGAAGCGATAGGACCAACGCGAAAACCTCGAACGTGAACGCGTTATCAACTCCGAACGATGGCGAGACCTGA
>VBBA01000345.1 GCA_005888675.1 Candidatus Bathyarchaeota archaeon
TCCCACCGGTCTTGAACTATCGAATCATGCAAACGAAAATAGCGTTTGTGAGGATGCGATTCTCATATCGAGAAGATTGGTCCTCGTCCGTCAGAGCGAGCTCAGAAAAGAGCTCGTGGGAGTTCCCAATCCAGTGACATCATCGTATCCACGAGTCGTGTCCAGGCTCAAAGTCTGGTCCATCGTCCGGAGACGATAGACGGTTCCAGCGCTAGCATCCACACCGTTGACGTAGTTCGCTCTGACGACCGCGACTGTCGAGCTGGGCTGTGTAATATCACCGAAAGCTGAAGTGCCTGCGAGACTGTAAAACAGGGGGTTGGCGAAGCCGTGCGGATGTCCCGCGGCCTGGTCGGCCAATGCCATGATCCCAGCAATTAATGGGGATGAAAGACTGGTCCCACCGATCCGGTACTCGGAGTATTTCACGGTCCCATCAGGGAATGTCTGCGTCTCACCGATCAGTAAGCCTGTATTCGGATCGCCGACCGCAGAAATGTCGGGGACGGCTCGACCGGAATGACCCTGAGCCTTGAAGACTGAGTTGGGCACGACGCCAGCCTGGTAGAACGGCCCTGGGAAGATTCGGCTGACGCCACCGCCAGAACCGTAGAGCCACGAGCCCGGGGGAGTAGGGGACCACGTTGTGCCTGTCCATGAGGATGTTGTTGTTCCCCAGCCTGTCTCGAAAAGGTAGTTGTTAGATGCGCCGATAGCAAGGCTTGTCCCGCCGACAGCCGTCACGTATGGGCTCGAAGCCGGCCAGTCGGTCGTCTGGTATCCAACAACCAATGATTCATCATTGTCGTCGCCCGACGAGAAGTAGATTCCGATGCCTGTGACGACTCCTTGGAGGATCGTGTCCTCATAGGGCTTAATGTAACCTGGTGGGAGGAGTTCCGTCCGGAACCCGTACGAGTTAGTGACAATCGATGCCAAGTGCCGATCTACCACATGGTTCAACGCGGCGTCTAGGTCCTGAAAGTTGTTTGGTGCTCCCACGTAGACTATCTTGGCTGCCGGTGCCATGCCATGAACTGCTTCTATGTCCAAGGTTTCCTCTCCATACCAGCCCTGAGGGTCCTGGTAGTTTCCCTTCTCAGGGTGGTTGTACGTTCCCGGTGCGACGACCTGGACTAGCTGGCTGGGCGTCAAAGATGGAATTCCGCGATTGATAGACCATTGATTGACGTCTTGGACGATCGTTGGTGCTGCGTAAGCGTCAATGATCGCAACTGTTTGTCCGGCGCCGTCGTATCCTGAAATCCCGTAGGCGCCCTTGATTTGTTGAGGAGTGTATCCACACGGTGCATACGGAAGCGGGTTGGAGCCGTATGGATTCGTGAATCCTGTCGCAAGCTTCTCCGCCCAGTAGGATGAACACGGCTGGGCACTAACGAAGGCCGGTGGCGGTGGCGCGTCACCGACAGTGTGATCAGTATGAACAAGCTGCATGCTATCATCCAATCCTAACACTCCGGAGACGATGCCCGCTAGTGGACTGGGCACTGATAGGTCGCTGGAAGGGGATCTGAGGGTCAATCCAGAGACGCTGTACAAGCCGAAGCTGGTGCCGAAGGCAGTTTGTGCCTGGGCTATCGTGCCCTCCGCGGAAACGTAATGATTGTTCCAGGGCGTATACTCTACTTGGAAGTCTTGACTGCGCAACCAGGATTGTACCTGCCCAACCTGAGATTGCGACGGGGCGAATTGTTGTCGGAACTGTTGAGAAGTCAGGTATTGACCGTATAGTGTACTTCGAGGATCAGATACTGCCTGAGCAAGTGTTTCGACCTGTGACGGATTCGTCCAGCCCAAGTAGACGCGGAAGCCGACGATCGTCGAGGGATCTGCCGGACCCTTGAAGTTCTTACCGGTGGCCCACGACGGGGTGCTGCTGTTGAGCAAGCTCCTCCCATTATTCGCGCGAGGCAATGATAATGGGGCGGCTACTGCGGATATTGTGAGCGAAACTAGCAGTAATGCCACAGCGAGTGCCAGAGTCATTCTCGGAGAAGAGGAAGATTTCATTTCCAGAATCGAACTGTAAATCCAGAGTTGTGATTATATAAAATTTGGTAGTCGGCAGTAATCTCTGGAAATCCTGCACCCCCGGGCAACAAGGGTGTCTGTGCGGTTTCGTGATGGTCCGAGCTCGCGACGCAGTCTCGACCTTAGCCTAGTTCTGAGCTGCCTCCGAATTTTTCATATGGTCCTCTCCTCGTGCTAGAGTGGTGAGAATAGTTTCTGCAAGCTTCTTGGCTGACTCTGGGCTCAGCTCCACAGCTACCCTCGCAGAGAGACCCTTTTTCGGATTGACGAAATCGATGTTCAATGCACGTTCCAGAGAAGCATCAGTCGGATGATCGTAGGAAACGTTGACTTCTTCTAGTTTGAACCATCCGTCTGGTCCCTTGCCGCTGCCCTTTACCTGTGCCGTCTCAGTGATCCCTGTGCACATTGCAGTTCTCTCCTTAGTTTGAGGTCCTCAAGTATTTTTCGAAGAATTGGAATACTTTCTTCCAGCCATCTACTGCTGGTTCCTGACGATAATTTGGCCTGTCATAGTAGAAGAAGCCATGCCCAGCCTTCGGGTACATGTGAAACTCGTAGTTCTTTCCATACTTCTTCAACTCCTCTTCCAGCAAATGGACATGTTGCGGTGTAGGATTTTGGTCCTCTTCGCCGAACAAGCCCAGTAATGGACATGAGAGGTCTTTCGTATAATCGATCGGCGCGACTGGACGCTTAGAAGTCAACTCTTCCTTGGACATTACGACGCCTCCGCCCCAACAGTCCACCGCAGCATCAAATCCTTTCAACCGGCATGCTGCGAGAAACGCTTGGCGTCCACTCGAGCACGTCCCGAAAACTCCAACTTTCTTGTTGGACTGTGGAAGTGATTTCAAGAATCGGAGCGATCCCTCTGTGTCTTCGAGGACCGAGTCATCTGCAACTCCTCCGGACGCGCGTACCTTCGCCGCCACATCGTCTGGGCTCCCGTGGCCAAATCTGTAGTATATGTTCGGACTGAAGGCAAGATAACCATGATGGGCGAACTTTCGCGTCATCTCGCGATACAACTCATCCCATCCTGGCATGTGGTGGATCACAACAACTCCTGGAAAAGGGCCGGGTCCAAGGGGACGCGCAAAGTACGCGTTGATAATGTCCCCGTTGAATCCTTGGACCGTCGTGGTCTCTGCAAGCATTCCTTCGTACATGTCTGTCGTGTA
>VBBA01000346.1 GCA_005888675.1 Candidatus Bathyarchaeota archaeon
TTTCGAATGCTGCGGAGGTAGAACAACTCGCTAGATAGGCTACTCCGCTCCGCGGGAGTCTATGCTGTCTATGAGGAATGGCTAACGCGACAGGTGAGAGCCCTTCCAATGCCGGAGCATGTCGGCATCATCTTAGATGGCAATCGAAGATGGGCGTGGGAAAAGCAGTTGACGATAGAGGACGGCCATTTCATGGGTGCCAAGGTAGGAGAGGAACTTCTCGACTGGACGGTCGAGCTCGGGATCAAGACGCTTACTTTGTATGTGTTCTCGACGGAGAACTTCGAGAGACAAAGCGATGAAGTAAAGGGTCTCCTCAAACTCATAGAGGGCGAAGCTCGGAGGCTTGGGTCCGACCGACGCCTCCATTCAAACATGGTTCGTGTAAAAATCCTCGGTCGTACAGACCTCTTACCAAATAGTCTGCAGGAAGCATTGGTCGACATTGAGAAGTCAACTAAGAACTACAGTCACCACTTCCTCAACGTGGCAATTGCATATACAGGCCGAGCTGAGATCGTGGACGCTACGAAGAAGATCATTGAGGACGTGAACCAGGGTGTTTTGTCCTCTCAGCAATTGGACGAGGACACTTTCATGAAATATCTCTATACAGCTCATCTTCCGAATCCAAACCCCGACCTCGTGATAAGGACCTCTGGTGAAGAGAGACTTAGCGGGTTCCTATTATGGCAGTCCGCCTATAGTGAGCTAGTTTTCGTCGATGTCTACTGGCCCGGTTTTAGGAAGATAGACTTTCTGCGTGCCCTACGCTTGTACCAGAGAAGGCATCGAAGATTCGGCCGGTAAAACCTAAAACCAATCATTCTGCTGTAAGAAGATACAACGATTAGAGCTGCTCTCATAGAGATGCTCCTCTAAGCAAGAGCCGTCTGGACAGAGCAAAAGGTCGGTAGAATGGTTTACATCAAACGGATCGACATTAGAGGCTTCAAGACATTCAGCAAGAAGGTCTCTATAGGCCTTGACCGAGGCTTCACAGTCATAACCGGCCCGAACGGTTCTGGAAAATCGAACATTCTCGACGCATTAAAGTTCTCACTTGGCGAATTGAGCCCAAAGGAGCTAAGGGGTAGAACTCTTTCTGACCTGGTGCACAAGTCTCAGGGGGAGGGCTCACGTTCTGCGCATGTTGCGGTCCAATTTGACAATGCGGACCGTAAGATTCCCGTAGATTCCGACCTTGTTACGGTTTCTCGAGAGTTCACGAAGGGCGGTGAGGGGGTGTACCGTGTGAACGGTCGACGATTGTCCAGAAAGCAGGTTCAGGATATTCTAAGTTCCGCGGACATTCAAGTGACCGGGTTCAATATGATCGCGCAGCATGCGATCACGCGTCTCGCTGAGCTCTCTCCGGAAGAGAGGCGTCGTATACTGGAGGATCTGATTGGGATCGGGATTTTCGAGGCGAAGAAGTCACAGTCATTGAATGAGCTGCGGGAGGCAGACACGAACCTCAAGGTTGCTGCTGGGAAAGTTGAGGAGGTGAGAGCTAGGATAGAAGCTCTAGAAAGAGAGCGAAACGATCTCCTCCGGCATAATTTATTGCAGAAGGAGGTTAGGCAGCAAGAAGCAACAATACTGTCGGGAAGAATTCTCGATCTAGAATCGAAGAAAGGTATTATTCTAAAAACCCTGAATGAGGAGTCTAAGAATCTAGAAGCGACAAGGAGTGAACGCGAGACTATCACCCAGGAGAGGTCGAAGATCTCGGAGGAGAGGAGAAGCTTCGAGGAGACGACCGTGAACAAGGGGAGCGAGGAACTCTTCAAGATAGAAAGAGAAATCGCCCAGGCGAGCACCGATCTCGTCAAGGCCTCCACCGAGACGGAGAGCAGGAAGACCATCCTAGATACGCGAAGAAAACAATTGACAGGGCTCGAAAAGAAGAGCACGGAAATGGAAGCATCGCTGCAGACGCATAGAGAGTCCCAACACACGCTTTCAAGTAGACACTCCAGCCTAGCAGAAAAATTGGCGAACGCGACTAGCAAACTAAACCAACTGGACCAGAAACTGCAGTCATCCAGAGCGCTTCTCTCCACTGATTCGGAGAAGCGAAAATCATTGAATGATGACATCGAAGCTCTATTTAGGGAATTGGGTAAACTTTCAGTCTCGAGTAAAGGAAGCTCGACGAGGCTCGAGCTGACGGCGGGGCATCTTCAATCGTTGGAACTACGTCAGAAGGAATTCTCCTCGTTTGCGGAGCAGTTGAAGGAACGGATTCAGGAGATGGAGCGGTTGGAGAAGCAAGAGGAGAAGCGGTTGGTCGATTTGGAGGAGAAGGTGAAGGAGTACGGAGTGTTGAGGGAAAAGCGAAAGGTGGAGATTGAGGAGGCGTTGGCCGTTGCGAAAAAAGCGCGCGTTACTGTTGTTGAATTCAACACGCAAAAGAATCTTGCAGAGACTTTTGGGGCGGAGGAGAGAGCGATAGAGCGGATTGAAGAGATGGCAAAGGAGGGAGCCATAAAGGGAGTTGTGGGTCGACTGGAGGATCTGGTGAAGTATAGTGATGAGAATAGGAAGGCAGTTGTGGCGGCGAGCGCGGGATGGTTAAAGTCGCTCGTCGTGAGAGATTTGGAGGTCGCTATCAAATGTGTAGAGAGTCTAAAGAGAGCCAAGCTGGGACGAGCCAAGATCGTTCCCCTTGATCTGGAACCCCCGAGCTTTGAGACAGACTTTGACGATATTCCCGGCATTGTAGGACCGTTATCTGACGTGGTTAAGGCTGACAAGCACCTAGGGGCCGCCATCGAGTTCGTCTTTGGCGACACCTTGCTTGCGACAACACAACGAGCTGCGTTTACCGCCGCGTCCAGAGGCTTAAGATGCGTCGTGATTAGCGGTGATCTCTACGAGCCTGGAGGCGCATTAGAGAGTGGATACTACCGAGCTCCATTCGATGTCACGAATCTTGTCCCAAGGGGTTCGGCACTTGAGGGGTTGGAGAAGACAGTGAGGAGTCTAGAGCAGATCGTCCAGAAGCAAAGAGGGGATGTGGATAGGCTGGAAGTTGAGCTTGGGAGGTTGCGAGAGGATCGTGTTGCGTCTTCGAAGACACGTGAAGCCTTGGGCGGGGAGGTGGAGAATGAGCGGAGGATGCTGGAGAGGACTAGGACCGCCTTACACCAAACGAAGCATAGAATGGAGAGTCTGGAGTCGATGATGAAACGGGAGACCTCTACTCTGGAAGAGATGGCCAATAAACAGGGCGAGATGAAAAG
>VBBA01000347.1 GCA_005888675.1 Candidatus Bathyarchaeota archaeon
TATCCAGGTAATCCGATGAGATTGAAACCGAGAAAGAAGATGGCTGCGATAATGTTTGCCCAGCGATTTACGGGATTGTTCAACGTCAGGGATAGGAAGAACATGACAACAGGAATCACCATCAATACTGCGATTCCTAACCACAGATTCTGGGTTACTTGGATGCCTCCTATCTTTCCCTCTTTGTAATCGCCGCTGTATATTCGCAGCACATCTCCCAAGAGGTAGGTTAACATTAGGGCTGCCCATGATGCTGAGAGGATTATCTTCACATCTTCCATAATTCAACCGGCTATTCGACTGCAACTATAAATCCTTCAAAGCCCTCTTTCATGGTTGAAGATTCATGGCGGCGCAGATGCAGGTTGATCTGACCAAGGCGAATGCTGTAGAGTTCAACACGAAGGATGAGCCTTGGATAAAATACAAGCTCGATGATGGCACCGTCCTATTCGGACGATTGGTGATTGCCAAGATTTTCAGAGGGGAAGAGTATGATCCAGCTGGTCAGCCTGTTTATGCTTGGAGTTCGCAGAACCTCTTCACAACCATCGTCCCTAGACCTTTGAGGGGAACCCCGACAAATCCTCCACCTACCTCACTTGATCCCAATACTACGAACACTACTCAGGTGGATTTCGAGCGTGTTGGACCGGAAAGATGGAACGTGTACGAGTTAGTCGATGGAAGCGTGTTGAGAGCGAAACTGGAGATTACTGGAATTCTCAGGACGGACAAGTATGGGCCTGACGGGGACCCATTGTACATCATTAACAATCAGCCGATTCAGCGGATGAAGGTGGCGGAGAGTCTGATCAAGAAGCAAAGGATTCCTCAAAAGGATACGAGCCGCAAAGACATCTACGGCTAGGCCCTCTCTTTCGCCCGATTCCTGCATGCCGGCGTTCTATGGAAGTGCGTATTGTTCCAATAGTGGAACCATGCCTTTCAGGAATGACTCAAGATTAGGATAGGCCCCCGGATCCTTAGAATATCCCTCTAGAAGTGGGAATAGGGTGTTGGCCATTGGATAATAGCTCGGATTTGGCTTGATCCCTTTTCTATCAAGATTTTTGAGGAAATCTTTGACGCTGAAGAAGGCAAGCATGTCGACCACTGTGTGAGATATGCTCTCGTCTAGGCCTGCGTCCGCGAGGATTCTGATAACTGTCGATGTTGGTGTCATGAGTTCGGAGAGTTCGTGGGCTAGAAACTTCTTCTCGACGTCCATATCTGGAAATGGGTAGACGGCTATAGAGTCGGTCCAGGCGAAGCCGCCGTTGAGGCAGTCCACGAAGTTCACGAGAATATCGTTTGTTGTTGTCCAGTCTTCTTTGGTCAAGAGAGATAGTCGGGATAAGACTTGACTGCTGATCGGGGACCATTCCTCGACAAACCTCTGCTTGTATTGTTCCAACCGTGGCTTTGTCGAGGCCCAAATATCATCATAGCCATGAACATCCTGCTTCATGATGTTCAGAATCTGGCCGATGGGCCTTCCGGGTTTCAAGGATGCGATGGCTTCGTCCAATGATTTTGTTCTGATCAAGGTTCTAGCCGTTGAGTACCATGCTGTTGGTGAGATGATGCCGGCGTGGCGTAATCTTTCGAGGTTCTCGTCTTTTCTAAGATTGGAATGCTTGGCTTGGTAGGCCTTGTTTCCGACCATCCCCTTGGCCAGCTCGTCTGGCAGCAGCTCATAATAGAGGACGGAGATATGGCAGAACTTGTTCAGCGGTTCACTGACTTCAAACTCGACCTTTGGTAACAAATACCACGAGTCGACCGATTGTTTCTATTGACCGTATATTCTCTTAAGGTGTTCTACCATCAAGATGTTATCTCGTATTGCGTTCACGCTCTGGAGAGAGCCGTGACCCTCATCTTTAGCCACAAATAGTTCAACAGGACGATGCACCTTCTCAGCTTCTTCTGCAAACTTTCTGACCAGGTTTAGAGTTACGATGGAATCGTTCTCGCCTGCGATTATGAGGACGCTCGCCTTCAACTTGTCCAAGTGAGTAATCGGGGAACGGTCTCGATAGAGTTCCTTCTTCTCCTCCGGCGTCCCACCGAAAAAGTGCGTGCACCAGGTCCTATAGTGAGCATCGTCCGCGTAGTACTCGTCAACATAATCTGTTGGAGGAGCGATAGCCACACCTCCCGCCCAGTCATCGGGATGGATCATCAGAGCCATCAACGTCAGGTAACCGCCATAAGATCCGCCGACCGCTGCCGGTTTACTTTTCAATCCGAGAACTTGTTGGGCGTGTTTCGCGGCGTACTGGACGTCTTCAAGATCTCCGCCGCCAAGGTCGCCTATATTCAGGTCTCGGAACTCCGCTCCATATCCGTCGCTTCCGCGGAAGTTGGGAGCGAAGACATGGAATCCGCCGAGGACGAGTGCGGAAAGCTCTGGGTACCACCAGTCTCCCTGAAGTGCGGTTGGACCTCCGTGGAGATAGACGACTAGCTTCGCATCTGGGATCGGACTCTTGACCAGCCATCCGTGGATCTTTCGACCGTCGAATGATGTGTACCATTGACTTTGAGCGTGGAAGCTTGCTTCTTGGGTTGGTTTTGTGAGGTTCACGATCGTATCGTTTCGAAGCGCTTGGAGGAAAGGCGGCTGCGAGATACTGTTCGCAGTCCAGACGGGACC
>VBBA01000348.1 GCA_005888675.1 Candidatus Bathyarchaeota archaeon
CCCCACCGTCCACATCATATCCGGACTTTGGGATCAGCACTACTCCATCAACAGTCTCAACAATCCAGACATCCCATGCAAACTCGACAATTACCATTACTCGAATGAGAGGATTCAACGCGACAGTAGCCCTGACCGCGGCGTCCTCAAGCAGCAGCCTCACATGCACACTCTCCCAGACCAGGCTCGTCAAAGGCGGCACAGACAGATCACAATTATCATGCACGGGATCTCCTGGAAGTTATACTGTCACGGTAACCGGAGACTCAGGCTACACAACCCATCCTGCCACAGCAACGATCAACATACAAAACACTCCACCCGCCAAAGCGGTACCATCAACAATACTTGACCTTCTACAGACCCCTGCTGGTTACGGTGGAATAGCGGCAGCAGGAATCATAATCGCATTACTCGCCCTATTATTCACGAGAAGGAAACGAATACCACAAGCGACGACGGGACCTTCAAACACGCCTATGCCCCCACCGACAACCGGACCAGCAGATCCATCAACTCCCCCCACCCAAGCCTGACTGATTCCATCAGCCCGTTCTCCTACTCGTAAATCGCGCGACCCAGACGAGGAGATTTCCCTTGCGCGCCCAAAGTCAGAGGTGCCCAAGCTTATACCCTCTGCGTAGGTATATGCATATATATGGTCCGCAAGCATAACCGGTAGTAGTCATGGCCAAGAATATAGCCGTATCCGACGACGTGTACGAGCTGCTCAGAAGAGTCAAGCTTCCAGGCGAAAGCTTCTCGGATGTAATACGACGAGGACTCAAACACGGAACAAGACTCAGCGACATCCGAGGGTCTCGGACAATAAGCAAGGAAGACTGGGCAAAGGTCCGAAGGACCATCCGAGACTCTGAAGCTGTTACCCAGAAAAAGCTGGAAAAAATGTATCATTGAGACTCTTCGACACGACCTTCCTTGTAGACTTGGTAAACGAGGACAAGGGCGCCGTCGAACTAGCAGAGAGAATAGACGAAGAGAAGAGCTTCAAGGGCATCTCAGTAATCACAGTCTATGAATACTTGTTAGGAGTCCACCGCCTCTATGGGAGTTCGAAGCAGCTTCAAGAAAAGCTCGAGAGCGCCAACAGGGACCTCAGCCCTTTCGAAGTACTTCCGTTGTCGAATGAGATCGCCCGAGAATGCTCACAGCTCCAGGCGAATCTGCAGCGCAAGGGACGCATGCTGGGAGTAAACGATCTCTATATTGCCGCTACAGCATTATCATTCAGACTCGGCCTAGTGACGAGAAATTTCGATGATTTCAAGAAAGTCCCCAACCTCAGCGTGGAGAATTACTGAGTCTTCCCACGACAACTCCGAACCCTGATCCTAGAATCAGCCTCTTACAGCGTCTAGTCAGGCAAAAAAGAGCGTCTGGAACCCCGCAGTTCTATACCGAAGTCGACTATCAGGACTAAGTACAAAGAATATTCCTAAAAAAGTGGACTAGGGGTTGCTGTCGGTCAACAGTCCCCTACATCTTGAGCGGGTCGAGGAATCCGTTAGCAATATAGTTGCCAGGCCCCGACGGGTACAGGTCGTACATCATATGGTTGCCATCGTTCTGATAGTGAATATTCGTGACCGGTACCCAAGTATTGGTCATGGGATCGTACAGTGAATCGCCTACCTTCAAGTCCGTCACCGACAACAAGACCCACGATGTCGCACCAGGATGCATCACGTACAGTTTCTGCGCAGGGTTCTGATCCACTATCAACGGCTTACCGGTCCCAGTCTGGATCACAATCTGGTTGTGCGTCATGACCG
>VBBA01000159.1 GCA_005888675.1 Candidatus Bathyarchaeota archaeon
TCGCGGTGGAGGTGACCGAGAACCGGTACGGGATCCCAAGCCTGATGGACAAACCAGGTTATGAGAAAGGATTGTTCCATCCGCAATCGTTGCCCGCCATGGTAACCTGCCATGTCATGGATCCTCAACCAGGAGAGACTATTGTCGACTTGAACTGTGCCCCGGGTGGCAAGCTATCCTATCTTTGTCAATTATCAGAGAATCAGGCGAGGATCATCGGGTTCGATCGAAACACGACAAAGCTTGAGAAGACACGGAAGCATCTTGAACGGCTCGGATGTTCAAACTATCAATTGATCAATCACGATTCAAGGTATGCCCACGAGGACTTCACCTTCCGGGCGGACAAGGTGATGGTGGATCCGCCTTGCACTGGACTTGGCGTTATTCCAAAATTGGGAGTTGATATGACTGAGGTGGATGTTCATAATCTATCAGACTATCAACGACAGTTTTTGACTGCTGCCAGTCACATCGTACGAGATGGTGGAGTAATCGTGTACAGTGTCTGTACCATAACATGGGAAGAGTGTGAAGGGATCATGGATCATGCGATAGATCGGTTGGGCCTTGTATTGGACGAGGCTTGCCCGAAGGTTGGAGCGAGTGGACTGGACGAGAGGAGTATGACTCAACGATTCGATCCTGATATTGACGGGACAGGCTATTTCATAGCGAGGTTTCTGAAACCCTAACCTCAAATCAGACAGCCTGCATGAGAAGCGCGAGGATTTCAACAAGGCTTTCAGGTTCTTGGTGGAAACGAGGGTGAACTGATACTGAGTGGCGCGATGAATTCGCTCGATCGTTTCCTTTCACGTATGGAGAGGGCTCGAGATGATCTTCGACGGTCAGAACTAAGAGAGGCTGTCATCCTACATCATGACGAGGCCGATGGTCTCACCTCCGCCGCGCTTGCTAAGCTTGCTTTCGAACATCTCAGCATGACCACTCGGCTCATTTGCCTTGACAAGTTGTATCCAGAAGTCATTCGAGAAGTTGAGAAGGGTCCGAGACAAGTGATCGTTTGCGTCGACCTAGGCTCGGCGCATGTTGGACGACTAACACAGTACAACGCTATTCAGAATATGATTGTGATCTTAGATCATCATGATACTGTCGAGTCGAACGATCCGATGGTCTACAACCTGAATCCGGAACTTGACGGGTTTTCAGGCGAATCGGACGCATCCGCCGCAACTATTGCCTACTTCTTTGCCAAATTTGTCGATCCACGATTGTCCAAATATGCTCATCTCGCCGTCGTCGGAGCAGAAGAGATTCCGGGCGAGTTACGAGGGCTCAACAAGATCGCGGTTCGAGACGCGTTAGAGCAGGGACTCGTGAAGGTCTCTCGAGACAATTACAAGGTCGAGGTCGAGGGATTGCGGCAATCTAGAAGCAGACTGGCTTCGATTCTGAATGTTCTTGGCTCGGTTGGATATTACAGGGACGGACCGACGACCGGTGTAACGTCTTGTGTTAACGGAATGACAGAGAGCACGGTCGAGTTTGCCAAGAAGCTGGAGGAGGAACGAAAGGAAGCTAACAAACGCATGCTTTCAACAATCAATCGTCAGGGGCTGGAGAAGATGAAGATGGTCCAGTGGTTCCATGCTAAAGACAACTATTCGGGGATGAGTGGTAAAGTGGTTGGGAGCTTCTGCTCTTATCTCAAGTTTCAGAGACAAGTGGATCAATCAAAGTATCTCATAGGAATGATGAACGTCCCGCCGGATATTCCAGGCTGGGGAAGCTTGCCTTCGCCCCTCGTCAAAGTCTCCGGTCGGGCTCCAAGGGTTTTGTCTGATCTAATCAAAAGAGGAGAAAGGCCAGCACTATCTAGGATATTGTCCCAGGCTTGCTTGACGGCCGGAGGTTTTGGGGATGGACACGCCGTCGCGGCGTCCGGGGTATTCCCCGTTGGGAAGGAAGACTTGTTTCTTAGTGAGATGGACCGAATGGCAAGGTCGAAATGAGTATGGTTGGGACGGTTTCTATCCAGAATTGGTGATCTGGGAAAATCTATTTTTCGCCGACAACCGTCTGCGCCTGTTCATGCATGAAACCAAGCAGATAGTAGGGGCCACCTACTCCTTTTCCAGTCATTCCGCTCCCTTTCCATCCACCGAATGGCTGGGCTCCGGGCCATGCGCCAGTTGTGGCTCCTCCTTCCCGGTTGGCATAGGTGACTCCGAACTTTATGTTCTCGAAGAAGAATCGGATTTCTTCCGGATCCTCACTGAAAATACCTGCTGTTAGCCCGAAGTCTGTATCGTTCGCTTTCTCCAATGCTTCGTCCAACGTCTTGTATTCCTCTAGCACGACGAATGGTACGAACAGCTCGTTCTTGACTAGCTTGTTGTTCTCGCGTAGTCCCGCGACCACTATCGGCTTGACGTAGTAGCCCTTCGGCAGCTTGTCCTCTAGCTCCTTTTCGGCGACGACCTTTGCCCCTTCCTTCTTTGCTTGTTCAAGGGAATGCTGCCATGTCCTGACGGATTTTTGGTTGATGACTGGACCGACGAAGACGCCCTTCTCTCTTGGGTCGCCGACTTTTACTTGGTTGACCTCTTCCTTGAGGAACTTGAGAAAGTCATTCTTGACTCCGCGTTCGACGTAGACTCTTGACGTGGCACTGCATTTTTGGCCACTGTATCCGAAAGCTGATCGAACCACTCCTTTCGCAGCCTTCGATAGATCCGCCTTACTCGTAACTATCGCAGGGTTCTTGCTTCCCAATTCAGCGATGAATGGTTTGGGATATGCCTGGCTCTTTACGAAATCTTGGTAAAGTGTCATACCGACGTCCTTTGATCCTGTGAATGCGATGCCTGCGACGTCCGGATTCTTGGCAATCTCTGCTCCGAACGGTCCGCCTGGACCTGTTACGAAGTTTATCACGCCTTCCGGAACTCCTCCCTCCACGAGAGTCTTGTAGAGATGAAGCCCGGTCAATGGGGCTTCGCTTGTGGGTTTGTAAACGACTGTGTTTCCTGTGATCAAGGCGCCTGTGATCATTCCGGCGGCGAGTGCGATTGGAAAGTTGAAGGGTGAGATGACAGCCCAGGCGCCATATGGGCGTAGGACGCTTTTCGATTTTTCGCCTGGCGCGACTGTTTCCATGGGTACGATGTAGCCTTCATTCTTCTCCATCTGGTCAGCGTAGTATCGGAACATGTCAACTGCCTCATTCACTTCGGCTATTGCTTCGGTCCGATTCTTACCCACCTCGTAAGTTATCAGTGCGGCGAGGTAGAACTGTCGCTGGGACATTACGTCGGCTACTTTACGGATAATTGCGACTCTTTTCCTCCAGTCCATACTGCCCCATTCCTTGAAAGCATCTGTCGCGGCGGCTATCGCTTTCCGGGCGTGGAGACCAGTTCCTTTCTGGAAATAACCTATGACAATGCTCGTGTCGACGGGGCTTCGATGCTCGAATTCCCCTTCACCTGCGCGGACTTGTTTTCCATTGATGTACATTGGATGGTGTTTGCCAAAGTCCTTCTCGACCTCGCGTAATGCTTCCTCGTATCGTGGATGGATGGTCGGATCGGCCAATATTGTGACGTAGGTTACTTTTCTTGGAGAGGTGACTTGCATGCTTTGATCAGCTCTTCATCTAAATATTAAGGATAGAGATAAGATTACGTGTAGAACATCCAGGACGGCCTCCACTGTCTAATTTCAACGCGGAAACCAAACGATCGTCCCTCACTTTACGACAGGCGATAAGGGCGAAGGACAAGGGCAAACTATGGATCCCTGCGAGGCTCTCTATCGCCGATGATAAGATTGTCGTCACGACGGATGATGGTATCCGTGAAATTCGGCCGAGAAGACTATCTTGGCAGGAACCGAACAAGTTCCTGTTGTCAGGTGTTGACAGGAACTCGCACGTACAAAGGATCCTACTTCGGTTCAAGACCGCGGACGATGCGGTGCGAGCCGGAAAAGCCATAGTAGAATCATTCCCACTCGTTCTGGAGCGAAGTCCAGCTCAGAAGGAAGACATCGAGGTCACAACAAGTCTGGTGATATCAACGAGGACCATTGTTCCGTTCCTCTTCCTCGTCGTCTTTTGGGAGTTTTGGTCTTCGATCGCCTTGCTATTATCGGGATTGACGGTCTTGGGAGTTGTTTTGTTAGGATTGGTTTTTCTCTTACCGGTGTTGTTTTTTTGGTTGACACTAATCATGTTGCGAAGACCGGTCAAGAAACTGTTGAGGTTCGTCGAAGACTCTGTTATGTTGGTTGATGGCAACGGAGAGCAGGAATTAGAGCCTGGGAAGATTGAGTGGAAAACATCAATGAGTTTTGTACTCGGAGAGAAGATTTATCGGACCAACACTCTAGTTGCTTTCGCCTCTTCTTCTGATGCAGCTAGAGCGGTCCAATTGATCAGAGACAGATTTCCAGAATTGGGACAAACTAATATTGGCTATTAACTTGGCTGAACGTGCCCACTCTCAGAGTGTAGAAGGAAGAAACACGATGATAGATTGCATATTTTGCAAGATATCCAGTCATGAGATTCCTTCGAACATAGTCTTTGAGAACGAGAATTTTCTCGCGTTCTTAGACATTCGACCCCTAAATCCGGGACATACTCTAGTCATTCCTAGGAAGCATTACCGATGGGTCTGGGACGTCCCAATACCCGGCCTATATTTCGAGGTGGTCACAAGAATTGCAAAAGCAACACAGAAGGTTATGAAGACGGAGTGGATAGCTTGCGAGATCGCAGGCATGGGAGTACATCATGCCCACATTCATCTGATTCCACGATTTCCTAATGATGGCCATGGAGAGTTTCCGATCCAGACTAACGTGAAGAGTATTTCCGCGGACAAGATGAAGACTATTGCAGAGAGTATTAGACGCAGTCTAAGTTGAAACCGGCACCCTGCGCTGAGCACTAGGCTAGGGTTGTCTCCACCTAGCGAGGCGCAGCATCACCAGCAGAGCTACGACTAGTGAAACACCTAGCATAGTCCATCCGAATGCGGGACTCCAGTACGCGAGCTCGGGGGTTTGTCCTATGAAACTCCGGAGTATCAGTGAGGCATGAGTTGTAGGCATCAAGTAGGCGATCGGCAGGATGTTGGGTGGGAGAATTTCAGCGGGGTAGAAGGCTGGAGGTATTACAGCTACTATCACGCTTAGTAAAAGTCCTGATTGCCAACCGTTTCGCAGGTTCGTCACATATGTCGATACAATGTATCCAATAGTCGCTGAGAAGAGCCAGACCGCACAAACCGCTAGCATGACGAGTGGAAGATCGATTAACGGGAGTCCGAGATATACGAGGACTGGCAGGAGGATGACTAGCGCTGGGGTAGCGAAGAATAGGCCATTGAGTGCGATTCCTAGCAGGTAGCCCATCTGGGATACGGGGGAGGCAACGAATAGATCTTGGAGTTTCACCTCTAGCCTGTACCATGTAGCGTCTCCCGCTAGACCGGTTCCGACGGTCGCAAGGACGAAGAGTATCGTGCCTATCGTGGCCTGTACAAACGCGTGGCCGCCGCTTGTGACGGTGATCAAGAATAATATGCTGAATGGGGTGGCGAATAGCCAGACGAGACTGAGAAGGTTTCGCCGGACCCATGCGATCGACAGCATGTACCCGATCACGACCGATGATCTCAGAGTATGATAGACGCTCATTTCTCGTCTCCGCTCATTGTCGCGTTCTCTTCCTCGCCGCCAACTAAATCTACGAACAGATCCTCCAGTGAGACGGGTGATACGCTGACATCACAATTCCGTCTTACTGCTTCGATTGTTAGTTCACCTGCCCGTTTGTTGTCCGTCAGTACGCGCCATCTCTCTGCTATTCTGACCGGTCGACCATACCGGGCCAAATCGTCTTCTGTGAACCGGTCTCCGGTCACATCAACTCGTACGCGTTCATCCACTTTGCTGAGCAGCTCCTTGGGACTTCCAGATGTTACAAGTGTTCCAGAGTTGATGACTGCCACATTGTCTGAAAGTATCTCAGCCTCGTCGATATAGTGAGTGGTCAATAGGATTGTTCGTCCTTCTCGACAGATGTCCTTCAGCACCGACCAGATGCGTCGCCTGCTGATGGCGTCTAGTCCGAGAGTGGGTTCGTCGAGGAATAGAAGCTCTGCATCAGTAGCTACGGCCATTGCTACTCTGATACGCTGGCGCAATCCGCCGGACAAGGTGTCCGCTGGTTTGGATTGGTATGATGTCATTTCTAGTTGGTCTAGAACTTTCCTTGTTCGGTCGCGAGCGTCTGCTCGTGTCATTCCTCTGGCGAGTAGGGTGAGGTAGACGTGGTCCCATGGTGTCAATGGTCCGATGGTGTTGCCCTCTTGCGGGACAACTGCTATCTTCTTCCTGATTTTGGCTGCTTCCGAGACTACGTCCGAGCCTAGGACTTCGACTTTGCCATCGCTTGGGAGGAGTTGAGTGGCTGCGACTCGGAGGAAGGTTGTCTTGCCGGCACCGTTTCTTCCTAGTAAAGTGAAGATTTGACCGCGATTAACGGTTAACGAGACTTTTTTGAGGGCTGGAGTCTTGGACTTGTGGTAGACCTTGACCAATGAAGAGGACTGTATAGCCGTCATGATGCTTAGCTCCAGAGATGGTCATCCAAGTCTCCTAGAGCTGACTTTTCGAGGGAGGTTGATTATAAGGAGTGTGCCCACGTGTAGAAACGATAAGCCTATTTCGAAAATAATAGAGATTTACCATTCTGGATTGGGCTTAGTCAGACAGGTCGCAGTATTCTCACTGTTCGTAGGAGTCGTATTGTTGGCAATTGGAGCGTTTGCATTCTACGTCTTCCTCCAATCCAACTTAGTGGACTTGGGGACTCTAAGGGTTGAAAATCAGATCCTTGTTTACATCTGTTTCCTTGGAGTCGGACTTCCACTTTTGGTAATAGGTGCTGGCTCGCTAGTCAACAGTTGGTCGGATCGGCTCATCCGACTAGTCGGATTCCCCGCGTCAGCTCTCTCCGGAGCGATTCTATGTGCTATTGCGATTGTAAGCTTACCCATCTTCCCAACTGGATATGTTACCTCAGTCGATTATGCCGGAGTGGCCTCGACCGGACCGGACTATGCTAGACCCCGACTGAGGTTTGGGTTCTACGATGTTTACTTCATGCTCGGAATCGGCCTGCTGCTTCTGTCTGTTGGTGGAGTGTTGTACGGACACATGGCAAAGGTCCATTTTTCCCGGAAGAGTTTTCTGAACTTCGTTCTTGCTTACGTGCTGGTAACAGTCGGAGTATTTCTCGTTCTGTATCCTTGGACGATGGGAGCTTTCCTGAATCTGCCGACCCCGCCATCATATTGCCCGAACGTGGTGGGAGGAGTAGTAAATGGGAAGATTCCCCCCAATGGGTGCTATACGGATGTCTCTCGTCTTAGTCTCGCTCACCCTTGGTGGCCTCTGACCTTGCTTGGACTTTTGGTTGCGAGTCTAGGTGTTATGATGGGTTCGTTTTCAACGCGAGCTCTACAGTCGCGACAGAGCGAAGTTCATTCGACTATTGCTTCTTCTTCCCAAGCGGTTTGAGGACGGGAGTGCCGGGGAAATACCACGGCATCGTCTGGGCGGCTTGTGCCGTCACTCTCTTGTCAATCTTAACGTGTTCAAGCTCTGGCCTTGGAGGCAGGATCTCAACCTGTCCTGGCTCGCTAACTGTTCGGTACTCATCCATTGATCTTGAGTGCAAGAATTTCCGAATTATAAGTCGTAGCTGCTTGTCAGTGACTCCTTCAACGTCCACTGTGGACCCGTGAACCTTGGCCGATGTTTCAAATTTGGACTGGAGAAACTCAACCGCTTCATGTGAGGTTTCCTTTGGCAGATGTTTGAGCTCCACTCTCGCCAATCTCGATTCTTCCCCTTGCCATGAAAGTGTGTACTACTAGTTGAGTTTACCGTTGTCTCTAGAAATTGCTCAGTTTCCCCGTTCGAGCGAGCGCTAGGTTTTCGTGTCTTTTTGAATGTCGCCTACTTTTCTTCCGTGAAACGGTCGAGTCCCGTTTTAAACAATCGTCAAGTGAATACTGCTTCGATTGGACGTTTGCACAGAACCAGCTGGATGGAGTTCATAGGGTTCTCCTTGATACTCTCATCCCTCTTGATCGGTCCCGCGATGATTGGCGGAGTTGGGACGGTCTTGGTCATGCAAGCGGGCGGGCTTATCGTAGTCTTCGATAGGACGAAGAAGCGTCGTTCGGAAGACAGTGTCCTGAGAGGATTCCGAGAAAGATAGAGACTGAATAGTTTCACTCTTCCCAGAGCCCGGGCTGACGACTCGTGAATCCTCGGGGATTCCTTGTTTCCACGCTCAAATTTTCTCCTTGAAAGGTATACCCCCCTCCCCTCTCGTGCTCAAATTTCACGCTCAATTCGTAAACCTCACGAGGACGATCATACAAGGGCCACGAGGAGAATTAGCAAAGTTGGGTTGGCAGGCTAGCGGCATTGGGATGTCAGGTCAACATTTTCGGTCTGCACTCTCCGTTCAGAAAGATCTGGGACTCATCACGCCGTCGGATACGGCGAGCCTGCTTTTTTCCCCCGACCCATCCCTTCGGGTTATGGTGTCGATGAGGAGAGAATTCCATGGTACACCTATGAGTGAAAAGACTGCTCCTTCCAGGGCAAGCCAGAATCCGTATCCAAGTCCACTCCAACCTCCCATTAGGCCGGACAACACACCGGAGCGAGTCCCGAAGTATGACGCGCACGCGAACAGTGTCGCAACAGACCCCAACCTTGACACCATCGACAAGAGGCCTCCAAACAATATCAAGGCAGTAAGACCAAGCGATAATGCGTCGAACACGCCAGGGATCCGTCCGTCCCACAAGTAAGACGAACCAGTGACAGTCTGGTAAACGCCGAATACCCACCAGGGGAGTCCGACTGACGCCAGCGTGACTAAGCCTCCGGCAATGTTGGAGTAAGGCCTGAATACTTGTAGAAACGCAAGTTTCCTTTTACGACCCACGTACTGCGTGGCAATGACGGCTAGCGTCAGACCAGATGTTACTAGCGCGGCCATGGGGATAATTTCTAGTACGAAGAGATAGAGATAGACAATCCATAATGGACTACAGACCATGTCCGCGAGGAATGATTGAACACACGAAATGGGTGGATCCAAGAGGATGAGGAGAACAGTAAAAGAAGAAAGGGCGATGCAAAATGTTTTCAGCCAAGATCTTCCATAGCTTCGAACCCATGATAGCTTCACTAGGAACTCCTCGGCAAGGGTATGTGGTGGAGAGAATTCACGTTTCCGTTACGGCCATCCGTTGCGGGACGGAACTTCCGAGCTTAAGTCTTCATGGAAAAAAAGGCCAAAACTATCTTCTGGCAAAGAGCCAGTCAACCTTGAGATCATCAATAGCGATGACTTTCAAGATTCTAAACAGACCTTGAAATGAGTGCTACGTGTTTGGGGGCTGGGGCTGGACTTGTTGCGGCTGTCTCTCGACTCGCCATGTAAGTGATCAGAGTGGCGAGAAATACGAAAACTGTGTAAGGGACAATGACCATTCCCTGAAAGAACGATCCACCAAAACCAGAGAATGCTCCTCCCCAGGCGAGGGCGAGCCCGCCTATGAAGGGTACCGAGATGTGTCCATGTATGAGCCTGTTGACGAGTGCCCACACAGATTCATCCTTCTTCACCAACAGTGCGGCAACGCCAAAGTACGGCCCGGTTACCATTCCACCGATTCCAACCGAGTACAAAATATTACTTAGAAGCAAGTAACGGTCATAGTTGCTGTAGTAGTATCCTCCGCCGAATCGGGGGGATGAGAGATAGAAGCCTATGCTGACAATAGTTACCGCGTACGCGATGAGTGCACCGCGCGTGTTCATTAACCTGAAATCTAGTGGCTTCGCCGTAGATAAGTTTCCCCCTTAGTTTGGATTATCCCAAGAATAGGACGAAACAGAGGTTCGAGATTTCAACTGATGTCGTCATGACACTGAAGGATGGAGTGCCTTCCTGACGATGGTGACCGATTCATTTTGCCGATAGATTGTGAACCCGTTTGCGAGGTACATTGATAATGGTCCGGGGTAATTGTCGGCCTCACTCTTCGCTTCCGAAGCTGGATAGGCCTCAGCATAGGACAATCCCTGCTTCCGAAATCTGTCAGAGGCCGCCTCAAGCATCAGCTTCGCGATCCCTCGCCCTCTGTGGTTTTTCGCAACTACGAAACATACTATGGAACCCACTTTGTCTGGATCGTCGACTCGCATTGATGGGTATCTTTCAAGAGTGGGAAGCATCTTCCTCGGTGCGGCATTACACCATCCGACTGGCTTTGAATCCTGATACGCTAGGAATCCTTGTGCATGTCCAGATTCGATCAGCTTGGCGATGTCCGTTCTATTGACGGGGCCATTTTTGACCCTCCATTCTTCCTTAGGGCCGGCGTAATAGTAGTACATGCAGTAGCATCCGGCCCACTTGGGATTGTCAGCGAACGCTTCATGGTCAAAGAAGTGCAGGAAGTCTCCTATGTGTTTTGGAGTCAATTCCTTGATTACCACAGGGCTATCCATAGATGATGACGACTCAGGAACGGTCTATTTCGGATTGACTTCGAAGTACGAAAGTCTTGTGCCAGACCTCGCTGGCTCGACCAAAAGTAAGGCTCAGTCG
>VBBA01000244.1 GCA_005888675.1 Candidatus Bathyarchaeota archaeon
CAGGATGGACGAGGCCTCGGCTGATAGCGGCGCTGACGATGTCATGTCCGGCCAGATTCATCATCTCCGCCGGAGCTAGAATTGCCAGAGCCTCTTCCAAACCGATTGCGGTTTTCCCGAAAAATTGCGGCTCGACCGACAGCTTCAATTTTCCCTCTCGGAACGTTTTTCCAAGGAGTTCCTCGTCACAGCACGCTACCAACGTGCCCTTCTCAGTCGTGTACCGTTGGAGGTAAACGAGAGGCATCTGATTCCATCAGATCATGTGGTGAGGATTGAGGACCTAGCGCCACACGCTTCGCAAACTAGGAACGAAAGGCGCTCCTTTTTCTCGACCCTAGTGTCAGGACGCTTACACACTGGACATATGACGAATCGGTTAGAATATACTCCTATGAGCCGATTGACTGTGTCTCGGGAGAACCGACCCTGGAAGTAACCCTTCCCGCCCTCGAAAGATCCCGCCGTTGCCATCTCTTTCGCAAGATACTTCAAGACATGTTGCGGGTCGCGGTTTAATCGGTCCACTATCTCAGCGAAATTGTGGACTATTGTTCTCGCCCCGATTACTGAGACCGATGCTATAGGGATCTCAAACCGCTCACCAGACGACTCGCGATTAGTTATGTTTGCCATAGCTCGGTCGAGTAATGCGTCATACGCTTCTACCAAACCTAGTTCTCTTCCCAGCTGAATAGCATCGCCAGCTCCTATTATTTCGTTCGCTCACCCAACCGGAAACCCTTATGAGACCATAAGTCCCAGCAAATTCAGAGGGGAGGTCTGGCGAGAGACTGGGGCGATGGACGGTATGTGCGGCATGGCCTTATGTCAATGACAGACCACACCTAGGAACATTCATTCACCTCTTATCGGCAGACGTTTACGCCAGGTATCTTAGAACAGTTGGAGAAGACGTCGTTGTTGTGAGCGGTAGCGACGAACATGGAACAGCGATCGAAGTAGAAGCAATCCGCCAAGGAATCACCCCTTTCAGACTGTCAACACGAAACCACAGAGTAATCAAGCGACTCCTCAAAGCCATGAACGTCAATTTCTCCAACTACACTCGAACTGAGAACAAGGTTCACATCCAATTCGTTAGAGGATTCTACAACCAGATCGAGTCGAACGGATACATCTACGACCGAGTGCTAAAATTACCTTACTGCGAGTTCGACAGACGGTTTCTGCCGGACAGATTCGTAGAGGGAGAATGCCCATACTGCCACTTTCCTAAGGCAAGGGGAGATCAATGCGACAATTGCTCTCGCGTCCTAGATCCAACCGATCTGATCAACCCCTATTGCGTAATATGTCATCGCACGCCGGTGATAAGGGAATCAAGACACTGGTTCTTTGATCTCCCAAAGCTAGAAGGACCTCTGAAAGAGTACGTAGAAAGTAACAAGAACTTTCCGGATAACGCAAGAAACTTCAGCCTTAGTTGGCTGAAGGAGGGACTCAAACCCCGATCCCTTACAAGGGATAATCGTTGGGGAATCCCAGCTCCCTTCAAGGGCGCGGAGGGAAAAACAATCTATGTATGGATGGAGGCTGTCCTCGGTTATGTTTCCGCAACGAAAGAGTGGACGAAAAAGAACGGAAGACCAGGCTTGTGGAAGAAATTCTGGTTAGATCCAAAAAGCCGTAATATCCATTTCATTGGTAAGGACAACATACCATTTCATACGATAGTATTCCCCGGCCTGTTGATGGCATCTGGCGACTCCTACAATCTTCCTTGGCAGGTTTCGTCAACAGAGTTTTTCTTGTTTGACGGAGAAAAATTTTCGAAAAGCAGGGGCATTGGAGTGTGGATGGACGAGGCTCTGGAACTCGAAAGTTCGGAATACTGGCGATATGCTCTGATGAGTCTCCGCCCGGAGTTGAAAGACACGAATTTCACATTGGAAGAGTTCGAGCGAAAGGTGAACACTGAGCTTAACGATGTGGTAGGCAACTTTGTGCATAGGACTCTCTCATTCATTCAGACAAACTTCGACGGAAAGGTTCCAGAGTTCGACCCTCTCGTCGAGTCTGCATCAATAGCGACCATCAATAGCTATCGTAAGCGAGTCGCCAAGAGTCTTGAGGACTACCGCTTGAAAGAAGGGATAGAGAATGTTGTAGACCTTGCTCGAGAAGGGAATCGTTACTTGAACGACCGGGAACCTTGGCGAAAGATCAAGACGGACAAGCACGCAGCTGCGCAAGCACTAGGGACGGCCGTCCAATTCTTGGCGGCAATCGGTGATTTAGTCTACCCCTTCTTGCCTGAAACCTCCAAGAAAATTAGGGCCAGCATTAGCAGGCGGGGGATTCCCGATTGGTCACCGAGTACCCTGGGTTTTGTGAAACCCGGGACGCGAATCAGATCCTTGGCTCCCCTTTTCCATAAAGTATCGTCGAAGGACCTAAGGGACAAGCTCGACAGAATAAGGACAAGGAAACCAGTTGAAGCTTAAGATTGACTTGCACGTTCACACCTCAAGGTCCTCCGACGCTTTCACCAGTTTGAACCAGTTAGGTCCGAGTTGCAAAAGGGCAGGCATAGATGGCATTGCGATAACAGAGCATAATCAGGTGACAGACATTCTCCCATCGGAAATTATCGCCTTAAAGGGCATAGAAGTATCGAGTAAGGTTGGGCACGTCATTGGACTTGGAATCTGCGAGCCGATCGAAAGAGGGCTGTCTCCCGAAGAGACGATCATCAAGATCCGAGCTCAGGGAGGTGTAGCCTTACTGCCGCATCCCTACGACCTGTTCCGCCCCAATGTCAGGCCTGAAAGATTGAAGGTGATGCCTGATGCTATCGAGGTCCTCAACGCTGCCAGCCTCTTCGCAAGAGTAGCATGGCCACCAGCGAAAGAATTTGCAGAGAAGAGGAGGATTGCACAGGTTGCGGGTAGCGACTCTCACATCCC
>VBBA01000245.1 GCA_005888675.1 Candidatus Bathyarchaeota archaeon
GCTTTGCCGGCCGCTGTAGTAGTCGCGGACATGAAAACACTGGACGCTGGTGCTATCGAGACGGAGATTGCGTTTGAGGCGGGAGCCGATATTGTGTCTATTTCTGGATTGGCGCACGACAGCACTATCAAGGGCTCGGCACGAGTCAAGGATCGTTACAATAGACGGTTGATGGTTGACCTCTTGATGACCACCTCACCGGTTCTCAGGGCACGTGAGGTAGAGCGGCTTGGTGCGGATATTATCTGTCTTCATACAGGAGTCGATGCGCAAAAGTCGATGAGATCAAAACTCAAGCTGAGCCCAGTACTTAGCACTCTCGCGCGGACCTTGAAAGTTCCGCTCGCAGCCGCAGGCGGGATAAACCCGCGCCTGGCCCCTAGATTTGCGGCCGCGGGGGTGAGGGTATTGATCGTCGGCGGCTGGATAACTGGCTCGACAGATCCTTACCGAGCTGCACTCGAAGTAGTAACTCGTCTTCGGGGGACTGATGTAAAAGAAGATCAGAGGTCCGTCTGAAGCATTGGAGTCACAATTTCAGTTGGCCTTGCAGTGAGCTATTGGAAACTCGTTTTTTTACGTCGATTTGCTACGAGCCGTAAAGCCTGCTTCTGCCTATCACATCAGTGAGTATCGGCATGAGGTCGAGACCTCTAATTCGTCCGAGATTTCCCCGGGCGGCTGCTGCTTCGCTCAGCTTTGTGACTCTGCTAGCAGGAACGTCGGGACCACCTATGACGATTGGGACCGGGTCGCCTGTATGTTCTCCGGAGTAGACCGATGTCGTGTGATCGGCGGTTAGCGCGACATAGTTGCTGCCAATGTCTACTTCGTCTATCAATGAACCGACAAGGCCGTCCAGTTCTTCGATTATCTTGACTTTGCCCTTGAAGTCCTTGTCATGCCCGGCCAAATCTGGGGCTTTGACATGGACGAGAATGAAGTTCTTGTCCTTAGCGGCCTCGATTGTCGCTTTTGCCTTTGCTTCGTAGTCCGTGCTAAATCCGCCTGTGGCTCCTTTTACGTCCACAAGGTCCAACCCGGCAGCTAGGGCGAGGCCCTTGATCATTGCAGTTCCAGCAATACATGCTCCTCGCAGGTCGTTCCTGGATTTTAGACTCGGTAGGGCTGGCATTGTTCCTGCGCCGCGTGTGATGACGATATTTGCTGCTGGTTCATCGTCACTAACTCGTTGAGTGTTCAGCGGGTGCTCGCGGAGGGCTTCGTGCGAGCGTTTGACGAACTCGTTCAGGGCTTGAGCGGTCCGCTTGGCTTCCTCACTTCCATCAGTGGCTCGTGCCGTGCCAACTTTCAATCCTTCCTCTTTCGGATCAACATCAGAGACCATACGTGAAAGCTTCTCGCCGCGAAGGACCAGAACGCCTCGATGGTCGGTTGTTGCTTTGAAGATGAGTTTGACACCATGCACACCATCGATCTTGACATCGTCAACCACCTTGGCCAATTTCGAGGCCCCCTTCTTTATTCTTCCAGCCCTTCTATCCAGGACACGAAAGTCGTCGTCGACGGTTGCGAAATTTGCTCGAAATGCGATATCGTTCGGACCAAGATCGATTCCAGCGCCCAATGCTTCCAACGCTCCGCGTCCAGTGTAGAATCTAGCAGGGTCGTATCCCAGCAGTGCTAGGTTGGCTACGTCGCTTCCAGGGCGCACGCCCGGGGATATAGGATCTAGTTGTCCGACAAGCCCGCCTTTAGCCAAGCGGTCCATGTTCGGAGTGTTAGCATATTCTAAAGGTGTTTTGTAGTCGTAGTCGATTACGGGTCGGTCAGCCAGTCCATCGGCGATTAAGAGTACTAATTTTCTGTCGGCCAAACACTGACATCCAGCTTTTCCTCTTTGCGAGTCCAAAGAGTATATGAAACCTCCCATTACTCATAAGAGAAGAATGAACGGGAAGATTGGACGATGCGAGATTTGCCAGCTCGAGATCGCCTCAGATAGCAGTTTTTGTCCCACGCACGCTCGCGCTGCTGATAATCTTAGAGAAGGCTACGATGCTTGGAACAGAGCATTAGGCGCCGTCCTTCTTGCCACTTTTTTCGCCCGATTGAGTAAGCTGCCCGAGACTGGAGACCGTGTGAAGGAATTGGTCAGGTTCTATCAGAATGACCCGAACCGTTGGAGGTAGGAATGGTGAGGACCCTTGTTGTTTGTGAGAAGCCTGACGCGGCATCGAGAGTAGCTAGAGCTCTGGACGAGAATGGACAGCCCTCGAAAGAACAACTATACGGCGTCCCCTACTATGAATGCGATACAAGAAGTGGAGAGGTAGTTGTGTGCTCCGCCCTCGGTCACCTCTACACGCTAGCCGCGAAGGGTAAGCCGCCTCGTCGGTTTTATCCGGTATGGGATTATCAGTGGAAGCCCAAGAATGAGGTCGAGCCGAAGAAATCTGCGCGGTTAAGGAACTGGATTCTTGCGATCAGTTCGTTGGCCAAAGGCGCAGATCGTTTTGTCAACGCGTGTGATTTCGATGTCGAAGGAGCGTTAATTGGCTGGCAGATCCTACGACATGCTTGCGCCGGTGCAGACTCTCACGCCCAGAGGATGAAGTTCAGTACCATGACGGAGAGAGAGTTGAGAGAAGCCTACATACAACTAGCCCCACGTCTCGATCTAGGATTGGCAGAAGCTGGAAAATGCCGGCATGAACTCGACTGGCTCTACGGGATCAATCTGTCCCGGCTATTGACGGAATCGGTTGTTAAGAACAGAGCTGGCTACGCAACTTTGAGCACAGGACGTGTCCAAGGTCCAACCCTCAGATTCGTGGTTGAAAGGGAGGACGAGATAGGAGGACACGTTCCCATACCGTTCTGGACGATCGAGGCATCGATCAAGCATGATGGCAGGTCGTATTTGCTCGAGTATGAAAAGGAGAAAGTGGAGACGTTTGCGGAGGCGGACCGAATTGTGCACGATTGCACGAAAAGCATCTTGGAAATTACTAAGATCGAATCTAGCGAAACTCGACAGAATCCGCCAGTCCCCTTCG
>VBBA01000246.1 GCA_005888675.1 Candidatus Bathyarchaeota archaeon
TCCATACAAACTAGAGAGGTGGATGTGGACAAGCGACTGAAAGTCGGAAAGGATTTGAAGGCTGAGAGTGTGGATGTTGGAGGAGTTCTCGAAGTAGGGGGCTCAATTGACGCCAGGACCGCGGACGTTGGCGGTATTTTCAAGGTAGGTGGCGATGCTAGCGTGGCTGAGATAGACGTTGGTGGGACGCTCTACGTCGAAGGCATGGTAAATAGCACTGGCCTAGATGTGGGCGGTAAAGCGTCGATAGGCGGGGGAGAAGTTCGCGACACGATCGACGTGGGGGGTTTATTCCAATCGTCAAAACTGATCAAGTTCGGCAAGATCGATGTTGGAGGTTCGGCTAGACTTCTGGGTGGAGGCGAAGGCAGAGACATTGATGTGGGAGGAAAGTTCGAAAGCAATGGCGACCTGCATTTCGAGACTATCGACGTGGGCGGAATATGCGAGATTCGAGGGAACGGTGACGGCGAGAGCGTCGATATTGGAGGCATACTAGAAGTTACAGGAAGTCTCAAACTCACTAGAAATCTGGACATCGGCGGGCGCGCCAGGATAGGTAACGAACTGAGACTCGAAGAATTGGATGTCGGGGGATCCATAGAAGCAGAGGTCATAATTGCTGAGGATAGTGTTGAGGTTGGAGGCCAACTCCGGACCAAAAGAGGGACCAAGGCCAAGAAAATAAAATTGGGCGATCGATCTGACGTATCCGGACCGATCATAGGCGAAACTGTCACAATTGGTGAACGGGCCAAAGTCGAAGACGTGTACGCCGACGATGTGAAGATCGAGGAGCGAGCACGAGCGGGAAACCTCTACGTCAAAAGAGCACACTTGGAAAGGCGCGTCCAAGTAACGGGTGAATTGATCTATCAGGAAACGATCGATGCCGACCCTGACATAATCTTCTCCAAGCCTCCGGTAAAGAAGGACGAATTACCCAAACCGCCGCTGTGACACTCGTAAATGGACAGGGCGTCGAAGAGATCAAAGGTCGACATATACGCGGACATATTAGAGGTTCTCAAGCGAAGAACGAATTCGAAAATCACAAGAATATCTTATGCCGTTGGACTTCCTGTGGATAGGGCGAAAAGATTCCTTGGGGACCTATCGAGTTATGGACTTGCAAACATACAAGGTAGGGATGAGACGTTCTATTCGATAACACATCGAGGCCTGGAGTTTCTCGACTCCTATCGCAAGCTTGCAAGCTTCCTTAGTTTTCTAGATGAGAAAGCGGATCGAGATGCCACTCAACAAGAGAGGATGCCAGGAGTCAAGTAACGTAGCTTCTGTATTCCCGCTCGAATTCTCGAACGATCTCGAACTTCGGTAGTCTCCGCGACCTCACCATCGCATGATGTGTGAATTGTAATTCTGGGAATACTGCGGCTGGACCTTCAACGGCTAGCCTGGTTGCCGGATGATCTGGTCCAAGGACTTGTGCCGTAATTTGACGAGTTAAACGACGGACCTCTCCCTCGTCCACATAGCCTAATGTATGCAAGTACTCATGCAAGAGGGTGTAGAAGACGTATGCGTTGAGGTAGCGACGATCCTTGGCGAGTTTCGTCACCTGATCAAGAAGGCTCCGGTTCATAACAATGAAGTTCGAACCCATCTGATGAAAGGCCCCGATATAATCGGGAAGATCAGCGAGCCCGAGCATCAAACCTACTCGACGTCTACCAAGACTTGACTTGACTGATCGTTTTACAAGCACAAAGACATCTGAGAAGTCGAAGCTGTGGTCTAGCCGCTCCGATGTTTCCATCAAACTAGCTCGCTCTTACAATTGTTCAGAAATCTTCATCAACAATTTGGCTTCATCGTCTATTTAAAGACTGGATTTTTTTTCTGATGTCCAAGCGAGAATCCACACATACCGGTTTGATCATTGTAGCTTGAAGCGTGACTGGACGAGCGGTTGGTCTTGAATAGAAAGTCTGGAGGGCGTGTTCTACGATTGCCCTAAATCAAAGAAAAGAGATAAAATTGTTCTTGCTAGCCAAACTCTACGAGTTGTTCTCCGTAGTAGTAGGCTTTGAGGTTACAATACTCACACCAGGCGCCGACTCGTTCATCAGCGTTTTCGGAGTAGTAAACGTTCAACTGTAATTGTCCGCATCGAGGGCATACCTTGTTTCCAACCTTCTCCACTAGCTTACACCGTTAGTCTTGTCTTCGGAGAAATACATAGTCAGGAGATTCGGGAAAAAGTAAACCCGGATTTTTTCAACGGGCCAAATTTTCGACTATTTAAGCGGATTGTTACCACGGAAAATCGGGATTGGTTACAACCTCCGATTACGACTCTGAGACCGCAATGCTTCTTAGGCGAATCTGGAAAGTTGAGTCTCCTCATAATCCTCTGCGCTGGGTGCGGGAATGAGATCCCGACCGTCGACAGGGCGAAGACTAACCGCAACGGTGAGACCCTTTGCGATACTTGTGTCTGCGAAACCTTCACTGACCTCCCGTTCGCTTAAATGAAAAGTGACCGATATGGATCTAACAATCTTGTTCATGATGGGCCTCGTAGGGGGAACTGCGGTGGGTCTGGTCACGTCGAAAAGGAGTCGAAAGAGCCGCTCTCGATCTAGTGCGGGAAGGAAAAGTGCTGCCAAGCTCAGGCGCAGAGCCGATTTGGAGAGAACGAGAAGATTGGACAGGAAGCCTTCTGTCGATTCACAAATCTCATTGTTTAGAGAATCTCGAAAGACTCCAGTTCAAGGAATGCTTCCCAGCCCCAGCTCAACGATCATATCGCATTCTACCGCCTCGCAAGAAACAATCGATGTTAAAGTCACACCCAGAATCCTTGATCAGGCTGCTAACGTCCCCGCTTATTCTGCGTGCCCGTGCTGCGGATTGGAAACTTCAAACCTACTGATGTCGGAACATTTCCTCAGCAGT
>VBBA01000247.1 GCA_005888675.1 Candidatus Bathyarchaeota archaeon
ATTGGCCTTCCGGTGGCTTTGGGAACTGATTTCAGCCCAGCCAACTGGATGCTTAGCCAGCTAACAGTTGCTGCCCTTGCCGCTAGGGAGCTTCGAATGAAAAGTGATGAGATCATACGCGGGATTACTACGAACGCTGCCCGAGCACTTGAACTAGAAAGGACTCTTGGCAGTATTGCGCCAAGGCAACGCGCTGACTTGGTCATTCTTAACGCGCCTAACCACAAGTGGATAGGTTATGCCTATGGCGACGGATTGGTAGACAAGGTCCTTATCCGGGGTGAGGTAGTTATGGAAGGGGGCAGACCGGTCTTTTGACGCAACAGAAGACGCGCACTTCGCCGGCATCACTGGAACACTCGAGGCAGCTACCACTCTTGACGGGGCCAGAGCTGCACTGCAAGAACTGGCAGATTGAAGGAGCATTGCGGATGCTTCACAATGTTCTGAATCCAGAGGTCGGAAAGGATCCTGAGAATCTTATCGTTTACGGAGGAACAGGACGTGCTGCTCGTTCCTGGGAATCCTTGGAGACGATAATCCAATCATTGAAAGAGCTTGGGGAAGAGGATACTCTATTGGTCCAGAGCGGGAAGCCGGTTGCGGTGTTCAAGACACACAAAATGGCGCCCAGGGTTTTGATCGTTAACAGTATGATTGTGCCGAAGTGGGCGACATGGGACTACTTCTACGAACTGGAGCAGAAAGGATTGATCATGTACGGACAAATGACAGCTGGGTCTTGGGCCTTTATCGGTACACAGGGAATTCTCCAAGGTACCTATGAAACCCTGGCGGCGATTGCAAAGGAGCATTTCCAAGGCTCTCTAGCCGGAAGACTGGTTCTAACAGCGGGTCTGGGGGAGATGGGTGGTGCACAGCCGCTAGCTGTCACGATGAACGATGGGATTGCTCTCGCGATCGAAGTTAGCAAGGCAGCCATAGACCGGAGGTTGAAGCATGGATATGTCGAGACGTGGACGGATAGTCTTGAGGAAGCATTGGATATGGTCGAGACAGCAAAGGGGGAAAAGTCTCCGAAGAGCATTGCCTTGCTCGGAAACGCGGCTGATATCGAGCCTGAACTTGTCCGTCGAGGCGTGACTCCGGACATTGTAACGGATCAGACGTCGGCGCATGATCCGTTGAACGGTTACTATCCATCGGGTTTGTCGAAGGAGGAGGCGGACGAGTTGCGCAAGTCGGATCCGAAGTTGTACATGCGGAAGGCGAGTGAGAGCATGGTGGCACACGTGAAGGCGATCGTGGAAATGTCGCAGGCAGGTGCTGTGGCGTTCGAGTATGGGAACAATCTCCGGCAACAAGCCTTTGATGGCGGATTCAAGGAAGCGTTCTCTATTCCTGGTTTCGTCCAGAGGTACATCCGACCAATGTTCTCAGAAGGTCGCGGACCATTCCGCTGGACGTCCTTGATGGGCGATCCCGAGGACATTTACAAGATTGATGAGTTGGTCAAGCAGACGTTTCATGACAATTTAGGATTGGTTAGATGGATTGAGAAGGCCCGTGCACAAGTGAAGTTCCAGGGTCTGCCAGCACGGGTTTGCTGGCTTGGATACGGAGAACGTGCCAAGTTCGGACTATTACTGAACAAGATGGTCCGGGACGGCAAATTGTCCGGACCGATCTGGATCGGACGAGATCACTTGGACACTGGGAGCGTTGCCTCGCCGAGAAGGGAG
>VBBA01000248.1 GCA_005888675.1 Candidatus Bathyarchaeota archaeon
TTCACGGGGTCCGCAGAGACAGGTGTCCAGGTGATGGAGACGGCCGCGAAGAATGTCACGCCTGTATTATTGGAGCTCGGAGGCAAGAACCCACACATTGTGTTTCAAGACGCAGACGTTCCGAGAGCGATCAAGAGTGTGCAGGACGGAATCTTCACCAACGCTGGCCAAATGTGTTGGGCAGGTTCAAGGGCCTACATTCACGAGAGCATCTACGATAATTTCGTCAAGGAACTAGTCTCGAGAGCCAAGACCATGAAACTCGGACCAGGCGTAGACGAGTCAACCAGCATGGGTCCACTTGTCTCCAAGAAACGGCAAGAGACAGTCCTAAGATACGTGAAGGACGGCATAGATGAGGGAGCAAGACTGCTTACCGGCAGTGAGAAGGCTCCGGCAGGTGGACTGGAGAGAGGAAACTACATACAACCCACGATATTCGACGATGTCACTCCAGAGATGAAACTAGGCAGTGACGAGATCTTCGGTCCGGTCTTGTCTGTCTCCAAGTTCTCAACTGTGGATGAAGCAGTCGCAATGGCCAACAACTCTCCCTACGGTCTTTACGGTGGAGTCTGGACAAGCAACGTGAAAACTGCACATGATGTTGCTTCACGGTTGCAAGTCGGAGTGGTAGCGGTGAACGAGTACCTTGTGACGTTCCCACAGACACCGTTTGGAGGGTACAAGGACAGTGGGATAGGCCACGAGAACGGGATCCGAAGCCTGCAGTATTACACGAGGACAAAGAATGTCTCAGTTAACCTCGCGTAGCCCAGCTAAAGCGTGACATGGCCACAGCATCAATATGGAATCTCGGGAACACTCCCGATATTTTTTCATGCTACAAGACTCGATATTGTTCTACAAGATCACTAGTTAGTGATTATTGTACATGCACCTGAAGAGCACTTCATGGGATGCTTCAGGGCGCAGTGCGGGATCTTGGTCGTCTCTTGTGGACAAGCCATTAGTAAGGCCAAGAAATATTAACGCGACTCCCCGCCCTGCCCATATCTATTTATCTCCGTACGAGTAAGAACATAGCTGACGCTTGCATGGCTGAGCAGAACACCCCTGACTATCCTCCAATGATGGAGCTCGAACGAGAGCTTACTCGCAAGGAACGACAGATCGAATACCTCCAGACCGAACTCCGGCGCTATCACAATCTAATGGAAGAACTCAAGCAAGGAATGCGCCCGATTGGAACCGTCGAAGATGTGAGAGGCGATACGGCTCTCGTCAAACTTTCAGGCGGGCAAGCATTCCAAGTAAGCATTCCTCCAGAGATGAAGGAGAAGGTTACAACCGAAGTCGACGCGGTCCTCTCACCAACGAAAGGGGTAATTGTGGATGTCATTGAGCGGCTGAAAGACCGCGCTATACTGGAATATCAGGTAGAAAAATCGCCTAAGATATTCTACGATGACATTGTCGGGCTTGACAAGGAACTCAACAGCCTCCGACAAGCGGTTGAATGGATACTTGACGCTCAAGTACGTCAGCGACGTGAAAAAATCATTCGTGACTCTCGAATGCTGGAAGAAGCCGGATCGATACTATTGTTCGGGCCCCCTGGAACTGGCAAGACATTCATGGCCAAAGCAGTTGCGGGTACAATAAGCAAGCGTGGGAAGAATACATGCTTCCTCAAGATCGAGAGCTACGAGATAGTGTCGAAGTGGCTTGGGGAATCAGCCAAGAATGTCAAGGAAGTCTTCAAGCTTGCCAGGGATTCGGCCCCGTCGATCCTCTTCATAGATGAGGCAGACGCGATAGGCCGGGCCAGAATGGAGGCTACGACTGACGCGGGACGAGACGTGCAAGGTATGTTGAATCAGATCCTTACGGAGCTGGGCGAGGGGTTTCACGTTAACAGGAACGTAGCCGTGATTTTTGCCACGAATTTCCCAAGCGTTATTGATCCTGCGCTTTTAGATCGTATCAAGAGAGTAATCTATGTGCCTCCTCCGCGGACCAAGGAAGCAGTGAAAAGTCTCGTAGATTCCTACGTCTCGAAGGTCGAGCTAGATCCTTCGATCACCGACTATGCAGGTGGCATCGCAAAGGAAGCATTCGATGAGATATGGAACATCATTCGCAACCGTCGACAAACTTACGAAGCGACAATGCCGGAACGAGGAATAAACGTGCGAGACCAGTATGTCATAACTCCTAGAGACGTGAAGAATCTGGTGCAAGAAGCGGCAAGTGAAGCGTCCTTTGTCGGAGAACCGTTCGTAACTCAAGACAGACTCGTCACTTTGTTCAAGAGCTTGTGTGCCGACGAGCGAAGCTCGCGACTGGTCAGCTAGACCATCCCAACCCAACCGGTCTTTAATACACCGTGAAATCCCAACTTTACATGGAAAATGGCCTCTAGGCTTAGGACTCCAAGCAAGTTTGAGATTCGAGAACCGAAGGAAACCATCGACCGACTAGCTCGGTTCATTCGGACTCAGGCAGAACTGGCAAGAGCGAAACAGCTTATTGTTGGAATGTCAGGCGGACTAGATTCTAGTGTTACCGCCTCTCTGTGTGCCATCGCCGTGGGAGGCAGTAAAGTGCTCGGGCTATCCATGCCTGAGAAGGAGACGGTCAAGTCGGAGAACATCGAAGACGGACAAAAAGTCGCCCGACAGTTCCGACTGAGATTTGAGGTAATTGACATCACGCCGTTTCAAGATGTTGCAAGGGCAATGCTAAAGCCGGATCCTTCGACTAAACGGATCGCTTGGGGAAACATTAAGGCTCGCCTTCGAGCAACGATCCTCTACTACAAAGCTAACGTGTCTGATGGGCTTGTTATCGGGACAGGCGATAAGAGTGAAGTGATGCTAGGTTACTTCACGAAGTACGGAGACGGAGCATGCGATGTCCTCCCATTAGGGGATGTTTACAAGACATCGGTCAAAGACATTGCCAAGCACCTCAATCTTCCCCGTCGCATTTACACAAAAACGCCTAGCCCAGAGTTGTGGCCTGGACAAACCGCCGAGAAGGAACTTGGATTTGGCTATGATACAATCGACCAGATTCTCTGGGGACTTGAGAGATGGCTCAGTCCCAAAGAGATAGCAAGTGAGCTATCTCTTCCAATATCGATGGTAACTCGCGTCAGAAATCGATGGCTAGCCAGCGAGCACAAGCGAAGAATGCCACTAACGCCAAAGCTTGGATTTCGGACTATCGGAAT
>VBBA01000249.1 GCA_005888675.1 Candidatus Bathyarchaeota archaeon
CAAGGAGTTGGGATTAGCGGTGAACAATGAACTCCGTCTCAAAGATAAGATCCAATTCGACTTCCGACCGACGGTTGGACACAGAGCGGTCCAAGTTTTCCGAGCGGGAATGAACCGTTTCTCATCTAACATTTCGAACTTTGATCCAGCATACATTCGAAAGGGGAACGTAAGCGTCGCTGTTCCTAGTACCGAAAGTTATCAGCTTCCAAAATGTGAACCGTTAGATCGGAACCCGGAAACGATACGGTCCGCAGCATTGGTGAACGAGTTCGGCTTCAAGGCTCGTGAGATACTTGACAAGCATCCGGTGAATGTTCGACGCAAGCGAGAAGGCAAACTGCCCGCAAACTGGATTTTGATGCGAGACGCTGGCACCGAGAAACCAACAGTGCCCAGTTTCAACACGAAATGGAAGCTCGACGCGGCAATGATCGCTGATCTACCAGTCGAACTTGGGATCGGGAAACTGTTGGGGATGAAGATTGAACAGTTAGAACCTGGAACATCAATAGAAGGCTATGTTGAACGGGCAAGGCTCGCGCTGAAATTAGTGCAGGAATACGATTTCGTGTATGTCCATCTCAAGGGCCCGGACGAACCTGGACATGATGGAATGTTTCAGCTGAAGAAAAAGCGAATTGAAGAGGTTGACAACGGATTCTTCTCCGTTCTAGCATCTTCCAAGGATCTTGAGAATCTAGTAATCTGTGTAACGTGTGATCACTCCACGCCTTGGAGGGACAAAGCTCACAGCGACGACCCAGTGCCTATTCTAATCGTTAAGAAAGGGGCACGTGAAGGAGGGAAAAGTGCTAGGTTTTCGGAGAAGGATGCGAAAATGGGTGTTCTTGGAACCATCCCGTTTGGCAGGATGGTCCTAGAGCGTTTCTTAGGCCAGACTAGTAGTACCGAGACCTGAGTCAGAAGAATTTGAAGAAATAATGGTTGTCGCGCTAAGGTTCAGTAATCTTGATCGCTTGCACCGGACACTGGATCTCGCACGCGCGACAGAAGATGCAATCCTGTTCACGAGCCGGATCAGCCTTCCAAATTGCAAGTAACGCCTTGCCACTGTCATTTGGTGTTCCCTTGTCCATCTTCTCCTGTTCACTTGGAATGTCCATACGATCAAAGACGTTCGTCGGACAGACAGTGATACAGATACCGTCAGCAATACAAATGTCAAAGTCGGTGCCCACCATTGTTCCATGTACGCCATACTCCTTGCTTTCGCCGTCCTTCCATAGTAACTTGTGTCCCAGATGTTCCCCTTTGACTTGCCATTGGTTAGGGAAGCTTGGGTCGTCGATCAGCTTTCGGACATTGCCTGTAACGGGTGCTTCTCCCATCACTACTTACCTAAGATAGGGTGCGTGGGAAGGGGTATAAAATTGTTGGACTAGAGAACTGATGGGTTCAGTTCAGGTCACCGTCTCCTTTTTAAGAGGATATTGATAATCCGCCCTTTGTCTGGAGGACGGAGATCTTCGATTCAGCAAAGAACCCTCACACAAGGAGGATATGCCTCGGTTGGTGACCAAGGCAGTAGGCAAACTGGGACGGGATTACAACCCACAGGATGCCGAGAAAAGAGTCCTCGACCATTGGCATAAGACTAGGGCCTACCAGAAGACAAAAAGAAAACTTCTCAATCGTCCAAAGTTCTACTTTCTAGACGGACCTCCGTACGTGAACGCGGCCCCGCATGTCGGGACCGCCTGGAACAAGACACTGAAGGACACAATAATCCGATACTGGCGGATGAAAGGCTACAATGTCCGCGACCAACCAGGCTACGACTGTCATGGCCTACCAGTCGAGGTAATGGTCGAGAAACTACTCAAGCTCACTAACAAGAAAGAGATTGAGGAAGTCGTTGGGATCGGCAACTTCATCGAGAAGTGTAAGGAGTACGCGGCTGAGAATGTTGAGATCCAGACACGGGTCTTCAAAGACATCGGTGTATGGATGGACTGGGACGATCCCTACCTTACGTACAATGATCCGTACATAGAGTCCGTATGGTGGACGATCAAGCGGGCCGAAGAGAAGAAGCTACTCTTCAAGGGATTGAGAGTTGTCCATTGGTGTCCTAGATGCGAAACCGCCCTTGCTGGATACGAAGTCACGGACGAGTATAGGATAGTAGAGGATCCATCAATATTTGTGAAGATGCCAGTTGAGGATCGACCGGACGAGTTCATTCTCATTTGGACAACAACTCCTTGGACGTTGCCTTCGAACATGGGAGTTATGGTCCACCCTGAC
>VBBA01000250.1 GCA_005888675.1 Candidatus Bathyarchaeota archaeon
ATTCTCGCCCAGTGGTGAAACGCCTAGATAGATCGCTGCTATGAATGCGTAGCCTGCAATGACCATTGTTGCCCATCCTTGCAATGCTTGACTTGTTCCGATGAAGCTGTTCGCAGAAGACACTAGAAACACGTTCAGTCCGAGCAGTATGGCGCCGACGGCAAGATTGTGCCAGTTCTTGAAAGCAGTATTCAATGCGTGCCTATACGTTTCTGTTGACATTTTTTCTCCAAGTCGAGCGCCTTTTGGAATGCCTGCTAAAAGCATGATTCTGATCAACTAGTTGAACAGTGATATTCGCACTCTGCATACAGAAAAAGCCATTTTTCGGAGGAATAAAGCAGAATCCGAGGAATAGATAGAAAACGGATTAACCGGGGAGAAAAATAATACCCGATCGGACACGCAGCCGTTCTAGATTCTAGGATTGCGAAGCATGTTTTGCCCTCGCTCTACCCTTTAGCCTTGCACGACCAATGACTCCGATTGAGATCCCAATAACGACCAAGAGCGCCAATAGTTCCCAGATAACCAACGGCTGGCCCAAAGGCGTCGGAGTCGTAGTCGTGCTTGACGGAGGCAATGGTAGTTGCGATCCAAAAGTGTCCATCGCTCCGGTCTTTCCAGCAGGAGCATCGTTCCAGTCTCCAGCATTCCAAATCATATACCCGAGACCGGCTCCATGAAGATCAGTGATCAATCTTGAAAGATACCCAACTGTCTCCGGTGCGTATCCTGCTGATCCCGGCACGGTCTGATCTGGTGGGCAGCTGTTGGGCATCGCGGGATCTCCACATCCCGTGTCAGCGCCAAACTCTGTCCCGATGAACGGTCTACCCAAAGTATTCTGAACGTCTAGCGCTCCGTGAAACTTGGAATCTGCAAAACTCTGAGCTGCAGAGATCGTCCATTCCCCTGTATGAGCAGCATAGAAGAAGTATTCATGAAAATCATAGAAGACATGATTCGCAGAATCAGTCACGACCGGGAAAGCAGCTAGATCAGTGCCTCCGCCTGAAGGAGTACAATCATTGTTACAACCTAACACAAACCATCTCGTGTCCCCCATGTTTCTAGCCATGTTGATGATTGCCTGGTCATCGGAGGCTAAGCTACTGCAATGTGGCTCATTCTTTGTCTCCCAGAGCACATTTGGATACGTGGACTGAGGAGTATCTTGAAGGACTGGTTGCCAGAAGGACGTGCTGGGACAATCATACTCGTGATCATCTCCGATCACTGTGATTCCATAATGCTGGGCCAATTGAAGAGTTCGATGCCAAGCCCCAGAATTGTACGTGCCAGAATCCGGCTGGTTCCCCGGATCAATGATAGAGACCCTCACCCCATTGTAGCCTCTCGCCTTCAACTCGGCAAAAGCCACCTCAGTATTCGACGCCGTCTCTCCCGAGAAGACTTGGGACGCTGAGCTGCCAGACGTGATATGATTGGACCCTACGGCCAAAATGCCCCCGTAACCACGTAGAAGTGGTGTCGAATCTGATGCTGCTTTCACAAATTCAACGGATCGGAATGGAATGAAAGTTGAGACGAGCAAAAGGCATAGTAGCAGTGGGACTTTTCCCACGTTTCCTAACTTCCCCTCTGCCTCCTCCTCTTTGAAGCAGGCATGATCTTTACAGCGATAATGATTGCCGCAGCTACGACTCCGACGAGAATCAGGAGAACAGGCCAGTATTGAAGAATTCCAACAGAACCGCTGTCATTGTAGCCGGTGAAGAACTCAGACATGACCGGAGCACCTGCATCATCGGATGTTAGAGTCGGAAGTCCCCAGTTATCCTCTATCGTGTGCAGATAAGAGTAATGAGTGTAAGCAGTACTTGATGTGAATCCTTTCTTAGCCGTCGGACCGGACCAAGATGCATAGACGCAATCCGGGCCTCCGCTTGAACAAGCCCCGTCGTTCCCTTCATCATAGACTATGAACAAAGCGGATCGTTGAGTCTTGAACACATTAGAGCCCAATATCTTCGGAACAATCCCTGCAAGATACGTATCCCCGAATGCGATGCTTCTATCGTGCGCATCGTTCGTCGCGTTGGGAGTTAACCAGACATAATTTGGCCAATTGCTGGGCGCATTAAGTACAGCTATCAGTTCGGGATCGCTTGAAGCGGTCGCGCCTACAAGACTGTTGCAACGTGACGGACTGCTAGTAATGTCCGAGAAATATAGGAACGGAAAATGATCAGTATCAATTCTGCCACCTGTACAGTCACCAGTCGTTAGGTCCTCCGCAAATGCCTTCCAAGTCAGCCCATGAGATTCCAGGTTATCCGCAAGGTTCTGATGATTGTCCTGCCCACAACAGAGTCCGTCGTCCTTGTTGACTCCGATCTGGCCGCTGATTATTGCTGCATAGTTTGGCTCACTCGGATGGCTTACAGCGGAATATCCTTTCGCTAGAGTGTACTGGTTTGCAAGCCCTGCCTGATACGGTCCCTCGGCGAGAACGCTCGGCAGGTCATTGTTCTCCATCAAGATGGTTACGACATGGTCAAAGTATTTCCCTGATGGAGCGGAGGCATGAGCCATGAGCGTAGAAGCTTGGAATACCGATGTGAAAAATAGGACAGCCAATAGGATGACGTGATATCGTTGCTGTCCATCCCTTCCTATCAATGCCGACCAATCCTCTGTTTTTTTCGGAACCTGAGAAGTCCGGTTCGGCCGTCCTCAACCTGCAGACATGCCGGAGATGAGCCAACCCTTTCTACGAGAACAGGGAAGGTCTCCGGCGATACTAGTATAGACGGGTATCACAGCCATAGGTCGACCTATACCGAGATCGACTGTTCCCGGTTAGACCGATAGGCAGCTTCAATCGAAGAGTACGGCTCTTGAAGCGATAATCCCAACCCGTCCCACGATTTCTTAAACCCCCATAGGTCGCGAACAGAGATTATGCATCGATACACGACAGACATGTACGAAGGAATGCTTGCAGAGACCACGACGGTCCAAGGATTCAACGGGGACATTATCAACGCGTACTTTGCGCGTCCCCTTGGACCCGGCCCTTTTCCAGGAGTTGTTGTGATCCACCACATGCCAGGATGGGATGAGTTGTATCGCGAGATGACGCGAAAGTTCGCCCATCATGGTTATCTTGCCTTCAGTCCGAACATATACTACAGATTTGGCCACGGGAGCCCAGACGATGTGGCGGCGAAGGTACGCACGTCCGGAGGAGTTGCAGATGACTCAGTCCTCGAAGACACAGAGGGATCGCTCCGATTCTTGAAATCACTTCCACAATCCAACAAGAAAGTTGGAGTTTTCGGGACGTGCTCGAGCGGACGCCAAGCCTTTCTCGCAGCATGCCGGTTGAAAGGATTTGATGCTGCGGTGGACTGTTGGGGCGGAGGCGTCGTCATGTCCAAGGAAGAGTTGACTCCCAAGCGTCCGGTTGCACCGATCGATTATGCAAAGGATCTCTCGTGTCCATTACTGGGCTTGTTCGGAGACGAAGACCAAAATCCTACACCGCAACATGTTCATCTTCTAGAAGAAGAATTGAAGAAATATGGAAAGAACTACGAGTTTCACATGTACCCGAAGGCTGGGCACGGCTTCTTCTACTATGACAGGCCAAATTATCGTCAGGAACCAGCAGTTGACGGCTGGAAGAAAATCTTCCTATTCATCGAAAAATACTTGAGGACTTCCACCTAGGAGGGTATTGAGATGTGTACTGGTATAGTTGAGAC
>VBBA01000251.1 GCA_005888675.1 Candidatus Bathyarchaeota archaeon
TTCAAACTAGAAGAGGTCAACGTTTCCTATGACCATCCGTATGATGCTCCGCTGGAACATGCGTTGAACATCGACTTTGTCAACCTGAAAATGGCCGTCGGCGCAAGGGTTGCGGTCGAGTTAAGCCCAGAGTCCGCTAGGAAGCTTGCAGAAACTATTCTCACCACTCTAGCACGAGGAGAGGATCATATGAAAAATTCGGAGGCCAGCTCAGAACTAGGCTAAGGTCGAGACTGCGTCGCGAGCTCGGACCATCACGAAACCGCATCGACACCCTTGTTGCCCGGGGTGCAGGATTTCCAGAGATTGCTGCCGACTACCAAATTTTATATAATCACAACTCTGGAGTTACAGTTCGATTCTGGAAATGAAATCTTCCTCTTCTCCGAGAATGACTCTGGCACTCGCTGTAGCATT
>VBBA01000242.1 GCA_005888675.1 Candidatus Bathyarchaeota archaeon
AACGGGCGAAGCCTGGTCCCAGCACCGCCATGGAGGACTATGCCCTTCACAGCTTCTCATCCAACGCTGAACCTGCCCTCGGTATTGTAGCTTATGATAATTGCGAACCTGACCAGTCCTTGCCGACGTCCCCGGCGAGATCTAAGACGAGATTTACGAGTGACTCTACTGGGTCCGGTTGTGGGGACCTTGCAGTATCTCTCCAATCTGGGCATAGTAGACGCCGGTAGTGCTGGCCTGGATGAAGAAGCCTAGAGTCAACTGCTTCGGTACTCCCCATCCCTGGGATGTCCATAAACTCCCCACCTCCAAGGTCATCCAAGTCAGAGACGCAGTCGGCAATGGAAGGGTTACAGTCGTATTCTCGGCAAAAACCCGGACGGTCTGTTGCGTGACGGCATCTGAGAACACCAAGTCCAAAACATGCCTTCCATCCGTTAGCGTCGCACCGAACACTCCCGTGTTTGTCTGATTCCTGATACCTGAGAATTCACGCTCGATGGCCACGTCGATGACCGTAACATTGTCAGCGACATCCTGAACCAGCGCCATGCGGGCCAATCCCTGGCTTGTTGCAGTGTAGTTCAACTTCATTCTGACACCGGCCGTCCAATTATGATCCAATCCAGCCATGCCAGAGTCAACCATGTTAACACCAGACGTCTCCAATTTCCAACCATACGGAACTTTCACCCCGGCGGAGAAATCGAGGGTCCACCATCTGAACTGCGGATTCAAAACCGTCGGCTCCAACAAATTCACTGTCGTCAACAAGGACTGACCCACCAGATTACCAGTGTTGGAGTCGAAGACCCAGACGTGGAACTGTCCATGATTTTGCACCGCAGCGATCGGATCCGATGGAACAATCGTGTACGAAGCACTGGTATCCGGTTTCAATCCTCGCGTCTCGTTGAGGATTGACCAGAGGTAGGGCTGGATGGAGAACTTGACATAAAAACGTGGCAATATGGCCTCCGTCCCTATATTCGACACTGTCACTTTCATCATCGTACCAACCCCCAACATATCAGGATCGCCAATACTGTCAACACGCACAGTAACCTTGTAGTCGGAATTCCGTGAAATGTACGCTCCCGAAGCCCCGGCGAACGCGGTGGTAAGGACAAGGCCCAGCAGCAACGACGGCATTA
>VBBA01000243.1 GCA_005888675.1 Candidatus Bathyarchaeota archaeon
GACTAGTTGAGACACGTCAGACGTTCTCGCGCAAATGGCTAGCACGTTTGGCCGAAGGTGCTGCCGACTATCGATAAGTCGATGATGTCCACTCTGCCGTCATAGTTCACGTCCGCGATAGGATTGTAGCCTGGACTCCCGGCCGTCTTACCGAAAGAACCTGCGACTAGGACAAGGTCGATTATGTTGACGGAACAATCCACATTGACATCTCCGGCTGGACGGATGATTATTGTTGTTGTCAAGGCATTGTCCACCAGATTGGCTAGTCCCTCTCCTGTTGTTGTGACGTTGGCGGTCAGAACATATCTCCCAGTTTTGACCCCGGAGGTTGACCAGTTCAAAATGATGATTTTCGTCTGACCCGGTGTGAAGGTTGTTGTGTTGGATGCGACGAGTGTGGAGTTGGCCTTGATGGTCACTGTGAAGGTGTCGCTGAAGTCGCCTGTGTTCGAAGCATTCGTGTTGAGTCGCAACCATTGACCCGCTCTTACCGTGGGACCATAAATTGCCGAGATTGTGGCGTTGGTCGCGAAACTGTTCATCCTCGCATCGTGCATTTGAACGAGAGCCTTGTAATAATTGAGGTTGACGGTCACATTGCTTCCGCTTGTAGCGATGACGGTGAAGAAGAGGTAGAGATTCTTGTCGGTCAATTGTGAAAGGTTGGAATCGATCTCGTCCTGGCTAATGGTCGAAGTTAGGGCTGTCTCAGCGGTGAATGTTGCTCCATTGTTTGACGAATATGCGTAGTAGAGATCGGCCTCGAACGCTGCTTGGCCGCAGCTACATGCTACGTTTCTGCTCCAGACGAGCCATATTGTGCCGTTCCGGTCTTGAGCTATCGATGGAGCCTTGTCCCCATATGTTGTGACACTTGAGACTATTTGTTCCGGTGACCATGTCGTCCCGTCGTTTGTCGACCTTACAACTATGATCTGCGTCTTAGTCCCTCCTGTCCTCTCTCCCGACCATGCAACCCAGACTCTTCCATCCATCGTCTGCGTGATAGATGGTGAGGCGTCGTTGGCGGGTTGCATCGTCAACCTCTGCTCCGGTAACCAAACGCTTCCACTGTAGACTCTGTAGAAGATGTGCTTTACCGTCCTCATCAGGCTGACCGGTGAGGGCGTGTTTCCCGCAATTACTGGTTCGCCAACGTCGTAGATACTGTTGCTATTGTTGTCGTAGACAACAACTTCACCTTTAGCCCAAGTGTTGTTTCCTGAGACCGTGTTGACGAACTTGATTTTCGGGTCGGTCGTGAGCGTCGTGCCGGTTGAAGCGACGGGTCCAGCGATCGTTACTTCTCCAGCGTCTACAATGCCGTTATTGTTTTGATCGTAAACGATCGAGTATCCTGGCAGCCAGTGCCCGGTGCTGTTGGTGTCCCAATACTTGATGCGCGTGTCCGTTGTCAGGGAGGCGGACGTCGCAGGGACTGGCCAAACAGCGACTACTGGTTCGCTGGCATCGTAGACTCCATTGTTAGACCCCAGAGCAGTGTTTGAACAGGTAGGGTCTACGTTCCTGTTGCAATCGTAGAAGACTGGTTCTCCGGTTTGCCAGAGGCTGTTACCATTTGAGTCTACAAACTTGAGGAGACTATCACTCTTCAGCTTCGTGCCAACTGCGGGAGCTGTGCCGGTTATGACTGGTTCGCCGGCATCGTAGAGGTTGTTGCTGTTCGAATCGTAGACG
>VBBA01000349.1 GCA_005888675.1 Candidatus Bathyarchaeota archaeon
AGCGTTGCGAGTCGTGAGCCCTTGATAGCATATCGATAGTCTGATTGCTTCAAAGCGTCCATGTCCCAAATCCCGTCTCCAACATAAACCACCTTTCGCCCCTGCCCCTTATACCGCTTGACGAGATCATCCTTCACACTCAAAGACGTCTTATCTTGTAGACGGGGAAAGGTGAATTTGATCCCGGACGGCGTCATCTCGGACTTTGCCACGTACAACTTGACCAGATTATCCCAACCTTTCATTCTCAACAGGTGTTTGATGGCAAAATCGAGGCCCGCGCTGACGATGGCTAGTGGGACGCGATTGCTTCTACAATATGTCACCAATCGGCCGAAATTGGGTCTAAACGTTGTCACTCTTTCAAGTTCGGCGATCAGCACCATCTCAGGAGTCCGGACAAGAGCACCCTGCTTCCTGAGGCATTCCTGGAGATTAATTTCTCCGCGGGCATATTGTTGATCGAACACTTTCCAATCGCCGGTCGCATATTTTTTCAGTATTTGTTCGAATGTGTCGTTTAGGGTGATGGTTCCGTCAAAATCGCAGAGAACTGCCAGGCTTGGTTTCTGCGCTGGAACAGTTGGTTTGTCGTGGTAGTGTACTGACAGAGGAGTATCGGACCTGGGATTAATGGACGATTGTGCAGTTTTATAGACGATTCGGTTTCATCTAGTCGACCGAAGCAATGGAGAGACTTGAAGGAACCCTTGACCGAATCCCAAAACTAATGAGACCTGGGCGCAAAAACTATCTCTGAAGATGGCATTTTCTAGGGTTGTAGGCGTTG
>VBBA01000350.1 GCA_005888675.1 Candidatus Bathyarchaeota archaeon
AGGCTTGGGAACAGTAGTTCTCGGAATGAGCTCGATGGGCAGGGAAGGAAAGCGGATCTGGAATCTTTGCGTTCTACCAATAACCGCGAAAGAGTTAGCTAGAACCAAGATCCTGTTCACCTTTCTCATCGCTTTGATCGGTCTCGTCATTGGAGGTGTTGTCGCATCATTCTTTGGAGGACTGAGCACGGCGCTGTTCGTCTACTTCGCGGCAGGATTCGGGTTGCTTCTTGCCGAATCTGGGCTGGGACTTGCGGTAGGTGCGAGATATGCTGATTTTGCTGAAGGACCACGCCCCAGATTTGTGACGGTTGCTGGAGCGATAATCGGCTCTTTCGCAGGAATGCTAGTAATGGGTACCGTGCTTGCTCCCATCTTAGTCTCCCTCATCCTGTCATTTGTATTCGGAAACCAATCGTTCAGCTTGATTGCTCCCGTGCTCTCAACTGTTGTCGGAGTCTCTATCGGGTGGGCTGGCTACAAACTCTCAATCGGGCCGATAGGACAGATTTTGTCCGAGCTGCCGGCATAAGAAAAAAGTTCTCCCCGTAAAAGGAGAGAAAGGAATGGCAAAGTGTAGACTCGCTAGTTCCGTGTGCGTAAGTCCTGCGTCATCTGGTCGAACTGTTCCTTCGTTATCTCTCCCTTCGCATATCTGGATCGCAGTATAGTGACTGCATCATCATCGCCCCAATGGCGATGATATCCGTATCCATACCAGTACCTTGACCGCCAAGGCCAGAAGATCCAGCGTAGTATCCAGAATAGGAAGAACAGTCCGAAGATCGGCCACAGGAACCCGAAGCCGAAGGGGTAGAAGGAATAGGGTGCAATCGCGGCCGGGTTTGCTAATCTGTAGTATAGACTAAGCACTACTGAGACGCCGATCAATATTAGCAGAGCTGTGAATCCGTAGGCCATTATCCTTCGTGTGCTACGCCATTCGTCCACGTGTGTAGATTCAGTTTTCATTTCTCGTGTTACACCTCCCTTATTTTGTCAGTGCAGATAGTCTGTCGGTCAGTGTGCGCATTTTTTCTATGTGGGGTGCAAGTTTCTCTTTGCCGGTCTTGGCTATGTCTTCGAAGTAGGAGACGTATCCATTGATCTCGTTCAACATATCCTCAATATTCCTCGATCCTCCGAAGGAAGGTCCGAAGGGATTCATGAATCCCGGACCAAAGGGCCACTCTGATTCTCGACGCGTTGTCTCTGTTAGCTCATAGCGTCCATCGTCCATTTTTCTGATGAGTCCGTCGGTGACCATTCCGTCGAGCAGTGGGTACACGGAGCCTGGTGAAGGTCTCCACCATCCTTGAGTCATTCCTTCGATGTCGTCCATTATCTCCGCACCGTTCTTGGGAGACCGTCGAAGGATTGCAATGATCCAGTGTCGGAGTCCGCGTTGACCTCGGTGTTTCCAGCCGTGCCACATATCGGTTTTCCGATATCGGATATCCGATATTAGTATATAAACTCTTGGCTTCATGAGGTCCTCGCGAAGGAGACCTAATCGGCATCATCCAAGACGCTATTCTTGATCTTTCTTTCGAAGGTATCCTCGCTGCCAAGAGACTGCGACAGCTGCAGACAAAACAACCGCACCGAGAGCTTGCATTATTCCAGGCCCGTTTCGGCTAAGCCAACTCGGTTTTACTTCGAAAGTGACCAAGGAGGTCCCCGGAGTAAATCCACTCTTCTGCCCCCTCGCGACTATTGCATAGGTTCCGAATGGTCCTATGTTGGAGATGGGATAGGTGGCCCTAGACAATCCGATGCTGAGAGAGGTTGCCTGGAGGCTCGTGTTTGAACCGTCGGGCTTGATGAGGGTCAATTGTATACTGTCGGGCGAGACAGGAGCACCGTTGAACTGAGACAGCAGGTAGATGACGACTGAATCGCCTGGAAAATAGATCGAACCCGTGTCGACAGTGACGTCTAGCTTTCCAACATTCGGTAAAACTGTGAAGGAAACGCTCGCCATATTGTCTGACGGGTTGACATCAATGGCGTTGACCAGTTGGACCGAGGCAGTTATCGTGTAGAGGCTGGGCGGCAAGTTGGTTGTTTGTAGCGTGAAAGTGAACGAACGTGGCGAAGAGTTTTGGGGTAAGAGGAATTGAGGAGGGTTTGCTATGGGTGTTTGCCCTCGATAATCGAAACTCACGTTTAGGGTGATATTCTCGTCTCGGTCGCCTCGATCATAGACGGTCACGGTTATCTGAATCGGGGTGCTGGCGTTGACCTGAATTCTGTCTACTGAGATGCTCACGGCTGCGTCATGTACCGCAGGCTGTAGAATGTGTACAATGGTCGACTGTTGCACTGGGATCCCGTCGTCCGTGTCGATTATTACTAGTCTGACTTCGAAGGCTCCTGCGGCGGGAACTGTGGGTGTGAAAGAGAACACATGAAATACCTGACTCCCTAGGGACGGCGGTGAATTGTCTCCAAAGACCCAGAGATAGTTTCTGATTCCTCGACCAAGAAGGGTCGCATTGTCGGGATCGTAACTCTGCGTGGCATCAAAGCTTACAGTATCGCCAAGGACTGGAGCGTTGGGAGTGAAGGAGAATTTTGCGACTGGTGGTATGCCAGGCTTGTTCCGGAAATAGGCGTCAACCACTTGCAGATCGGGAACGTTGCCAAAATTCGGCGGCGGACCGACAACCAGGAACTGGAGCCTCCCGTTGGCTGCCTGTTCGATATGTAACGAGGTTGCTCCGGTATCTATTACGTTAAAAGTTACGGAAAAGAGTCTTCCATTTCCGTTCACAGTGCAGCCTCCTTGTAATAGGGCAGCGACACGTACGGTGTCGAACGGGTCAGGCATAACACGAATAGTCAGAAGACGTGCACTGCAGCCTGATGGAAGACCGGCCCCGTCGAAAAGCCCGGGGGAAAGTGTTACCGAGCTGGTTGAAGTTGATAAAATCGTCTTTAACATAGGAGAAATTGCATAATCAAGAGTAATATCGAAAGCCGAAATTGGGCCCGCATTAGTGAGGTTGACATCTACTTTGAAGATGGAACCCGCGCCGATGTTAAGATCAGTAATATTGCCTCCATAACCCGGGCTCACAACTTCTAGTCTTGACATTGGGCTTGTCTGTCCACGAGCTGAAGGATAACTCGCTCCCAGATCCCTGGCCAATATAGTGCGCGAATTTTCATATCAGAGCGGCCTCATCGAACTCGTTTCTCTGAGGACCCTCTCTGGGACCCGCCTCAGAAATAACGACAAATTCTGTTCGTATTGCAGATGGCAAGTGAGCGTACGTAGTTGCACTCGGTTGGAATTTAGCACTTGCGATTCTCTAATGCCACTGACAGCTGAAGGAAGAAGCATGAATCTGTGGCAGTCTCTCTTTAACTATCAATCTGGTTCTGGAAATTGATTCTGTCGGGTACTCCATCTAACCGATTTCTTATAGAAGAAGACACTGATTACTTTCCGTACTCGGTGCGAGAAATAGCCCATATTGCATGAGAAAGTTCGAGTGTGCAAGCAGTGAAGATTGGACTATTGGTGTTTCTGGCGAACGACCGCGAGGATAACAGCAAGCGCCCATATGGTACGATCCGCACAGTCGCTCAACAGGCGGAGAGGGATGGCTTCGATAGTATCTGGCTCCCTGACCACCTCTTCTATCGCAATTCTGGTCAGCCGACTCGAGGAATCTGGGAATGCTGGACAATGCTGTCGGCACTGGCCGAAGCCACAAAGCGCGTAGAGATCGGTACACTGGTGACGTGCAATTCCTTCCGCAATCCAGCAATCCTGGCGAAAATGGCGACGACCGTTGACGAGGTGAGTCAAGGGCGCTTGATCCTGGGCGTAGGCGCGGGATGGAACGAGCCGGAGTATCACGCGTTCGGGTTGCCCTTCGATCATCGCGTGGACCGCTTCGAAGAAGCTTTGCAGATCCTCAAACCACTACTACATGAGGGCCATGTCGATTTCTCAGGACAATACTACCAAGCACGAAACTGCGAGATCGTGCCACGCGGTCCGCGATCAGAAGGGCCACCGTTGATGGTGGGAAGCGAAGGGGGTCCTCGCATGCTCAACCTGACCGCACGATACGCCGACCTCTGGAACACCGGCTATATGGGCAAGCCTGAAACACTGGCCGCGAGACGCGCCAAAATCGAAGGCACTTGCCGCGAGATCGGGCGCGACCCGGCGACACTAGG
>VBBA01000351.1 GCA_005888675.1 Candidatus Bathyarchaeota archaeon
CGCACGAGTATTTGACGACATGACGACTCGCGTCGTATTCCAAAGCCCTGGTGGTGTAGATGCGTCCACATTGCTTGCAAATGGCAAAGTACGGCAGAACCTCCGTGTACTTCTCCTGTCCCAGAACTTCCTTGATTATCCGACCAACCCTCTCCGAATTGGAAAGTATCGTGTGAATCTGTCGGTTGAACAATCCCTGCGCGTAAGCCTCGACCGCAGAAACGTGAGTGTATTCGATGCCCGTCTGATCCAAAGCATCGCGGAGGAGGCTGGTCATGTGGCTTCCATAGCTCGGATGACAACTGAACGGATCTGGAATGTTCGATACCGGATGACCGATGTATTTTGCCAGCGTTTTCGGCAGCCCAGCTGGGACCTTCCTCAATCCGTCCTTGTCATCGGAGAAGAGTATGAGTTCCGCCTTCACCCCAAGAGATTCCAAGGCCATTTTGACCCCGTGAGCTCTGGCTACGTCACCATAGTTTCCAAGGTGAGGAACACCCGAGGCTCCCAGCCCGCTCTCGACCCTGATGACCTCGCCCAGTCGGCCCAGCTTTCGTTCGCGTTCGATTATTCGGTGGGCTACGCTGTCAAGCCAGGTGCCTTTGCCGATGATTTCCGGTTCGCTATCTTTGTGAGCAAGCAACGTGGGCAATTCCCCGCCCGTAGGATACGCCACATGTTGATAAGTCATAATCCGATGAACAGTAGAATCTTCCCCGTCGCTAAATCATCGTGCGGCGTCCGGGCTAGGTCTTGCTGACGAGTAGGATGAGGTAGGATTCGCCGGGTTGCCATAGGAGTCCGGCTCTCGGATGAAGTTGGGTGGTAAGACTTGATTGTTCACTTTGTAATCCTCCTTTGTAACTAAAGCTTAGAGTTTCAGAGTATCCTCCGGTGAATGTTATTTTGACTTGGATGGATGCTTGTGTGGTTGGGCTGTTGACAGAGACGCATTGTCCATTCTCTAGATGGGAGACTGACGAGTCGGAGAAGGAGACGGTGGCGAATTGTACTCCGGCAAGTGTAATTTGCTGGTTTACGTCGGTGAAGGTTACGTTCTGGGCCCAGTATTCGGTCCCTTGGAAGTTAGCGCCATAGGTGTTGGAAGAGTTGCTTGGTGCGGCGCAAGGGTTGGCGGTAACGGAAGTGGATGACCTTTTCAGTTTGTCCACATCTGACCTGAGCCTGTCGACCTGATTCTGCAAATGGGAGATTTGGTTGTTTGCATCCTGCAGCCGTTGTTGGTAATAGTAGGCAGTACCGCTTGCAGATAGTATGATGGCTGCGGACAAGATTGCTATTAGCCCAGCTCGATCTAACAAATATCTCACCCGAATGAACACGTAGTACCTTCGTACTCGCTTCCCTATGGGGATTTGTGCCCGGGAGCGTGCGCTAGCAACGGGCCGTCTTCGAGGACCAAGTGTGATCACGCCTAGGGGCCGATGGCAACTTGGACCTTTTCTCGTCCTTTACAATCAAGCACTTGCGAAACCTAAGACAGTCACGCAGTGAGCAAAATCATAGTTTCTAGCGATGGCGATAAGTCATAAATGATGCTTGCCGGATAACATTGTAAGTGGCTGATGGTTGGCGGCCCAAGTCACCGGATTCCGGCCCTCAAGCTTTCTGGAGGCACAGACCAGTCGTCTCCGTGAATTATCGGATGGCAAGAAAGCCCTCGCCGCAATCTCAGGGGGAGTGGACAGCACCATATCCGCGTTATTGGCCCGTCAGGCCCTCGGCGAACGCGTCATCCCAGTCCTGATCGACACTGGATTCATGCGTGAAGACGAACCCGAGAAAGTGAGGGACAAGCTTGCAAGTCCTCCACTAGAGTTGAAGATTCGGATTGTTCGATCGGCCGGACGATTTCTCAAGGCGGTAGCGGATGAGCCTCTAGCAGAGGAGAAGAGGAAGAAGTTCCGGGAGACCTTCTATCAAGTCTTGAAGGAAGAGGCCGACAAGTTTGGATGTGAATACCTCGTCCAAGGCACGATCGCTCCAGACTGGATCGAGACCCAGGGCGGCATCAAGACCCAACACAATGTCCTGGAGCAGGTAGGAATCGATCCTCATACAAGATATGGTTTCAAAATCATGGAGCCTCTATCAGAGCTCTACAAAGACCAGGTGCGAAGCCTTGCCAAGCATCTCGCGGTTCCGAACGAGTTCTCGCAACGACAACCGTTTCCGGGTCCTGGGCTACTCGTTAGATGTATTGGCGAGGTGAGGAAGCCAAAGCTCGACGTACTCAAGCGGGTGACTTCGATCGTGGAGGACAGACTTGGCGCGGTAGGGTCGAACCAGTACTTCGCGGCGATAATCGAAAACAAATTTGCAAACGAACCGTTGCCCAAAGCCCTCCGAAAAGTGGCCGCCGAGGCCCTTGATCTCCCTGAGGAGGAGGTACGGGCAGAAGCGTTCATGGACAGAGTCACCGGAGTGAAAGGAGACGAAAGATCCTACGGTCGACTCGCCAGCATAGACCTTCGGCCAGAAACTAGAGAGGCTTTCGGCTGGCTCCATGACAAGCTAAACGTCCTGCAGTCATC
>VBBA01000352.1 GCA_005888675.1 Candidatus Bathyarchaeota archaeon
TTGAGGCTGCGGCGAAGGTTCAGGAATAAGAGTAGTTGGGCTCCTCCGAAAATGAATGCTCCCAACGTTGCGAGCTCGTTACACGGAGCCCAAGCTGTCACGTCGTACGTGAAGATCCTTCGCGGCATGTCGGAGACGAAAAACATTGGGAAGTAGAGTAGGTTGAAACCGATAAAGGATAATGTGAAATGTGTCTTGCCTATTCGTTCGTTAAACATGTGTCCAGTAACCTTGGGATACCAATAATACAGTCCGCCAATTAGCCCCATTGCGCTGCCGCCTACCATGACATAGTGGAAGTGCGCAACAACCCAGTAGCCTCCTCTTAGATCGTGGTCAAGCGCCACCGACGCTAAGAAAACGCCCGTTATTCCGCCGATAATGAAAAGAGCGATTGAGCCTATCGCGAATAGAGCTGGTGTCTTCAGCTTGATCTTCGCCTTGACGAAAGACTCGATCATAGCGATGGTCATTACGTCGAATGGTAGTGAGACCGCGACGGTTGACACCGTGAATATTTTCGTGACAAGTGGGTTCACTCCTGTGACGAACATGTGATGCCCCCAGACGATGAAGCTGATCACTGCGGCAGCAGCGATGGACATTACAATGTATTTTGCACCGTATAGTGGTCTCCTTGTGAACGTTGGGAGAATATCTCCGACAAGACCGATTGCCGGAAATAGGACAATGTAGACTTCGGGATGTCCGAAGAACCAGAATATGTTCGCCCATAGCAGGAATCCGCCCTGTGGTAATGAGAAGTATTGAGTCCCGAGATTTCTGTCCGCGAACAGGATTAGGGCACCTGCGAGGAGTGATGGGAAAGCATACAGCATCATGAATACCGTGATGAGGACTGTCCAAGAGAACAAAGGCATGAACTTCAGTTTCATTCCCGGAGCCCTCATCTTGAGAATTGTTACGATAAAATTGACCGAACTCATCGTAATCGATGTGACCATCAAAACGAGTCCGATTGCACCAAGGTCAAATCCCCCCAACGCTGTGCAAAGAGTTCCTCCGCATCCCCTGTCCGTTAAAGGCGCATAAAGCGTCCAGCCAGTATTTGGTGCCCCTATCAGGAAACTGAGTCCCATTGCTATTCCGCTGAAGAAGTAGAACCAATAGCTCATCGAGTTCAGTCTCGGAAATGCAAGGTCCCGTGCTCCAATTTGGAGTGGGATGAAGTAGTTGGCGAAGGCAAAAGCGAAGGGCGAAAGGAACCAGAGAATCATCAGCAGGCCGTGAGTGGTCACAAGTTGGGTGTACTGTGACTGGGTTACAATACTGTTGCTCGTTCCTCTCGGCACCGCGAGTTGTGTCCGGATGAAAAGCGCCATGACACCTGCGGTGACAAAAAATATCAGGGACGTTACAAGGTAGAGAATTCCCACGTCTTTGTGGTTTGTTGTAGTTAGCCATCTCTTCCATGCGGGAGAGGTCGCTGACGCTTCGTGCATTGTGCTAGGCACCTGTTACATTGTTGTTTGTGCGGAACCAATTGGCGAACGAGGTGGGGTCCATTGCAAAGAGCGAGGTGTACATTGTCCAGTGTTGGTTACCGCACAGTTCAAAACACTGTATCCTGAAAGTGCCCGTCTCAGTCGAGTTGAACCAGATAGTGTTTGTCCGTCCAGGGACGGCGTCGGTCTTGATCTTGTACTCTATGATTGTAAGATTATGCACAACATCCACGCTTGTAACATCCAATATCACTGTCTTTCCAGTGGGAACCCGCAGCACGGGGTGACCCGCGGCACCGGTTCCAGTCCCATTGTAATAAAATGTCCAAAAGAACCGTTCCCCGACGGCATTGATACGCATACACGGCGAAGGAGTCACATTACACTGAGGGGGGACACTGGATATCTGGTCGATTACACTGAAAGTACCGAATATTAACACACTGAGAATAATGGTAGATAGCGTCACAGATACCAGGAGCGTCCTAACGTGCCCCCTATGGGCCGGCAATCTTCCCATAACGGGAACGTCTTCGGGCTCAGGAGTCGAGTCTTTGGCTCTATACTTGACGAGTAGGAATCCCATCACCGCAAAAACGACTGCTCCGATAACGATCCCGAGAAACAGAAAGGTGTTCCAGAGCTGGAAGAAAAGGTCTGCCGTGTTAGAGACGGCCATCTGTCCTGAAGCACTTGGTCTTAGTCGGCGAGCGCAGATTCTACAAAAGGCTTTTGGCCTGACGCACCTATGTCAACACGCTTTAGGCAAGGACTCGCCTCGGTATCCTATCCTTTTGCAGTTGCGAGTTTCTCACAAGAATCGCATTTGATAGAACCGCTCCAAAAACCCCGGTCGCAAGGCCAAGATGAGCAGTTGTGACAATAGAATTCAGTTCGGACTTGACCGTGACCATTCCGAGGAATATTTGAGCAAGCAAGAGAAAGAAGCTAGCCGTTGAAAGAACGAGGATGCCTCTCGATTCTCTGTAAGCTCTCCATGCGATTAGGAGGTTCGCGGTGACGAATAGTGACACAACTAGGGCAGACAATCTGTGCGAAAACTCTACGAGCACAGGACCCGAAAGGATGGGGAGAACTTGACCGTGGCATGTAGGCCAGTCCGGGCAAGCCAATCCCGAACCAGATGCACTAACAAACCCGCCTATCAGAATCAGCATGTACGTCGAGAGGACCGACCCATAGGAGAAGAAACGAATATCCAATCGGACGTACCCCGAGATTTTGGTGAACGCACCGAGAGCTTGCTTTTCTTATCAATCTTGCTGGTCAGTTCGAGGCAGAGGCGGACAGTCTCAGGCCCCTATGATCGAGCATGGCTCCTGCCATTTCTTGCAGAAGCTTCTTGGGATCCTTGTTTTTGACAACGCTGCTCGCAACCAGGACCCCATCCGTTCCAAGCGTTAAAGCTGAAATTACGTCGTCCGCATAGCTCACTCCAGCCCCGCAAAGGATCTTGACTGTTTTATTGACATCTCTTATCCGTGTAACTGTTCTGGTAATCAGTTCTGGTTGTGCTTTTGACACCGCCACCCCGCTTCCAATGAGTTCGGGCGGCTCTATTGCTACCATATCAGGATCCAGCGCCGCCACGGCAGCACCTACTCCTGACGTGTTCGCACAGACGATCGTGGCCAATTCTGCGCTCCTTGCGATCTCCAGTGTTTCCTCGATCTCCGAAATCTTGATTCTTCTCTCGGAATGATTGATTAATGTCCCACCAGCACCAGCCGACCGGACTGCCTCTGCAAGGACGTGACCTGTATACGCTCCTGGACGGATTGGGTCTATGTGTTGCGAAAAGACCGGTATGTCAACGGCTTCTGAGACCGGCTTGAGATCAGAGAATTGCGGGGCGACTGCGAAGTTGACGCCTTGCTCCCTAGCAACTTGTTCGGCTATCTTTGCAAGCTCAATACTTTTTTTCCCTGTCGCTTCAATGTAGGTCTTGAAGTTGATCAAGAGGAGTGGAGTCTTCAACTAGAGGGATCCCTATTCCGGACTAAGAAGCTGGTACTTGCTTCTCCTGAAGCTTTTCGAATTCTGTCACCAGATTCGCGTTACCAAGATATGTGGGCACTCGTTGATCGACGGCTTTCGGCTCGACGTCAAGAATATTCATCTTACCATTGCTCGCCCTTCCGCCCGCCTTCACTGTTATGAAGCCTATTGGGTTGGACTCGAACTGTAATCTGTATTTCCCGTCAGGTGCGTCTGTTAATGCGGGGTAAGCGAAGAAACCTCCGTTATGAAACACCTGGTTATAGTCGCCCACGAAAGACCCACCGTACCTAAGTTTGAGTTTGCGTTGTTCCAATTCCTCAGAGAACTCTTTGATTGAAGGTATCCATTTTTCTCGTGTTCCACCGATTCCATAGATTGTACCTTTATTTGGCAACTTGTATGGTTCGCCTGATCCGATGAATCTGTCTCCGCCCTTGCCGCGCCCCGCTCCTATGAGTGAATGGACACCACTTTTGAGGGCCAGGACACACTCCAAGTATGGACCGTAAAGATAGTAGAGGGACGCGAGCAGGTCTCTACCCTTGGCCGGGAGTTCTTGATCGTGATACACGCCAATGATCGTCCCAACAAGATTATCGCTTTTGAGGTTGGACGAGCCGTCCAATGGGTCGAGCACGACAGAATACTCACCACTCCCGGATTTCTCCACCTCTTCGAGCTCTTCTGATGCAATTTGTTTGACAAGCCCACTTCGCAACAGCTTTCGGATTAGCAGCTGGTTTGACCAGACATCGATCTGGGTCTGATTTTCTCCATAGATATTGGTTCCTTCCGTCGTTCCGAGTGCCCGTGGAATTTGATTTACTATCTGAAAGCTCAATTCGGCTGTCAAAGAGAGAAGTTTTCGCAGCCCGCGATCCTCTTCCTCCACAACATCACCCATTCGCCTAGGGGGAGTCAACGAAGGGTGTTACTCCGAAACCTAATGAGCTACGGCAGATTGATGTCCCGTTCCAACTTCACGAGCGTTGAATATGATCTCTTGCAAAGCAGAAGCCATCTTTAGAGGATCTTCGTGTTGCCAAACATTTCGTCCCACGGCCAAACCAGTAGCCCCACCATCTATGGCTCCTTTAACCTGGTTGAGGAACACATCGTCGGTTGAGGCCTTGGGCCCACCGGACATGAACACCTTAGCAAGTCCGGCGGCTTTCACCGCCCATCCGAAGCTCGTTGGATCGCCAGTGTACTTGATCTTGACTGCATCTGCGCCGACCTCTAGTCCGGCCCTGGCAGCGTAGGCAACTATGTCCGGAGCAGTATCGTTCTTTATCGCTTCACCCCTTGGATAGATCCAGGCGATTGCGGGAATGCCTTCCTCATGCGCCTCTTCCTGGATCTCGCCGAACTCTTGAAGCATTACGTTCTCGTGAGCGCTTCCAAGGTATATGGTGTACCCTACGCCCTTCGCGCCCATGTTAACCGCCGTTTCGACACTGCATACTTGTGTCGATATGGGTTCTCCTTTGACCAAGCTGGACTTGCCGTTGAGTTTGACAATCAATGGGACCTTGCCGCTGTAGTATTTTTCCGCTATTCCTTTGTGCAACACGACCCCGGTGAAGCCTCCTTTGATTGCTATATCTAGAATGAAGCTTGGGTCGATGTTTCTCTCATTGAAATCGGCCGAGGGACCATGCTCGAACCCCTGATCGTACGCCAATAGCATGCCCTTTCCATTTTTTAGGAAAACGTCCATACTCGTCCTCAAGATTTCCTTTCTCGGATTATGGAGCGACCAGAATCATCTAATTAGGCTTCCCGCAGAAGCCCCCGGTTATTCTCGGGGAAACCGTTATCGGAGGATGATAATTCCAGCGCGGGTATGCCGAGACGGATCGTCATAGTGGGTTGCGGGGTATCCGGAACTACTGCTGCCTTTCATGCCCGTAAGACTGATCGCACTGGCGAGATAGTATTGGTCGGTGAAGAAAGCGTGGCCGAATATTCCCGCTGCGGGCTGCCCTACGCCTTTAGCGGAGTCGTGGAGAGCCTGAAAGCGCTTGTTGGATACGACCAGTCCTTCTACGAGAACACGAACCGGATTGACCTTCGTCTGGGGTCTAAGGTGACGGGGATCGATCCCAAGTCGCGGAAAGTCGAGATCCGAAATCTAGCATCCAGACAGAACATGACTCTTGGATACGATTCCTTGATTCTCACGACGGGTGCGAGCCCCGGAACCCTTTCAGTCCCAGGAGCGAATCTCAAAGGCGTCTTCACAATAAGAACGATCAACGATATTGAGCAATTGGCTAAGCATCTTGAAACAGAGCGGGCGAAAGCTGTCGCAATAATCGGTGCAGGTCTGACCGGTTCAGAAATGGCAGAGGCACTGATTAACAAGGGGATACATCCGATTCAGGCCGAAATTGTCCCAGAGATCTTGCCGGTTATTCTGGATCCTGATATGGCCTTGATAGTCCGAGAACGCGCCGAGAAACACGGGGTTGAGTATCATCTCAATTCGAGTCTTGACGAGATCACCGGCAAGGAAGGGCGGGTGACGGGGGTCAAGATTGCCGGCGAGAAATATGATGTTGACGCTGTCATCATGGCCGTAAGAGTTCGTCCCAACACCGAATTAGCGAAACAAGCAGGCATACAGCTAGGCGAATCAAGTGGTATTAGAACGGATGATCGGATGGAAACCTCAGCACGGAACGTGTATGCTGCCGGCGACTGTGTCGAGACATATGATAGGATAACGAAGCGTCACGTCTTTTTCCAACTTGCAACGACCGCGGTCCGACAAGCCATGGTTGCAGGCATTAACGCAGCAGGCGGAGACACAAGATATCCAGGATCAACAGGGGTAGCGACGGTGAAACTATTCGGATTGGAGGTGGCCGCACTTGGACCAACGACAGCTCTTGCAGAGAAGATAGGAATCCATCCCGTCTCGGTCAGAATCACCGGTTCAACGAGGCTCCATTACTATCCGGGGGGAAAAGAGTTGACGGTAAAACTGTCCGCTCATTCTGAGGACGGACGACTGATCGGAGCACAGTTGATCGGAGAGGAGGGAGCTACGTTAAGGGCGAACTTTGCCTCAATGGCTGCTCACTTGGGGCTAACGGTTGAAGAATTCGCGGGCATCGAGACGTGTTATTCGCCAC
>VBBA01000353.1 GCA_005888675.1 Candidatus Bathyarchaeota archaeon
AGATAACCAAAGAAAACTCCGATCAATCCGATGAACGCGTCGCCGAGAATTATCGCAGGCCAGATGTTCAATGGAATATTCACTCCGACAGTAGTAGTAAGAGCGGCGAGAGCCGTGACCGCCATTACCATATTTCCCAGAGACCCAGCAACGGCGAGCTGATTACGAGTGGGTTCAGGTCCCGTCGACCGCGACAGCATAGCCAGCAGAGCCAGATCGAAAACAATTCCGTTCGCGATCAGCGAGAGAGTTATGTGTGGTGGGAAAGGTGCCCCAGGTGTTGCAAGGAATATCAAACCAGTTACGAGTGCTAGAAGCGTGGATGTCCAATGCTTTCGCGTCATTAAAGCCAAGACGGTAAACAAGGCAGCGATAAGGAAGAAAGTGTCGGTGGTCCGGGTCACAGCACGAGCAAGGCTCGAGACATAGCCATCCGCAACAAGGATGCCTGCAAACCCGGAGATGAGTGCAAGGTCCCTCACGGTGAGCGTGCTTGATGCTTCTCGGGATCGCAGAACTTCTTGTGCCATTTCTTGACACCACTTAGACGTGCCGATTCCTCGTACTAATACGGTTTCCGGATGCTGAACCCAGTGAGTGACCCTCGGGGCATCTACACGACACGTCGAGGAAGAATGAGGACACCTCTTAGGGCATTGCCGAGGAAACCACTCAAGTAAGAACCGGGAGAAAGTATTGCCTATCTTGAATGCCTGGGTAGCGAACGATTCTATCTGTCGTATACTTAAGAAAATTTATGATGATTCGGGATGCAGCGAGGGAAATCGCTCATTTTGAGCCCTGATCGCCAAAATACGTGCATGTTTTCTGGCCCCCGATGTGCTCCTCGTGAATTTCCGCTATGTTTAAATGAATAAACCCGTTTCCGCAAAATGCTATTCTCGCATTTTGAACGATTTAGAAGTGATCTCTCCCAAAATGAGGCGTAGTAGAAAGATAAGTTGGAAAAAAGGGGGGGTAGATTGTAGAGTTTCAAGACGTGAAAGAGACTTTTCCTTCAGCCAGACTCTGATGTTCTACTTTCGGAGATTGAAGACTTGAGAATCCTCAGGGCTTCACGCACATGCTCTTCAGGACGAGTTTGAGAGTTGAAAATATGGATGACTCTACCTTCAGTGTCGATTATGTAGGTCACTCTTCCAGGGATTATCCCCATACTTGATCTAACCCCGTACAATTTCCTGACTTCCTTTCTTGGGTCGCTGAGCAGTATGAAAGGCAGAGTATGATGCTCGGCGAACTTCCTGTGCGATTCCGAGGAGTCTGAGCTGACCCCCAACACTTCTGCACCTAGTCGCTTGAACATTTCATAGCTGTCTCGAAATCCGCAGGCTTCCTTGGTGCAGCCCATCGTCTCATCTTTTGGATAGAAGTAGAGAACAACACTCTTCCTCCCTCTAAAAGAGGAAAGAGAAACTCTCTGCCCTGACGCAGATTCGAGGCTGAAGTCTGGAGCAATGTCTCCTATCTTTACCGCCAACGCTCAACAACTCCAGAGAATAAATAGATCAATAAATAGATCAAGTCGCGCTCGTAAGTTAGGCTTCAACGGATTGGACCACTCTAGAAGCCTCAACGACAGTTCCTACCGTTGGACTAACCTTCTTGAATACCATGTAGAACAGGAAAATCGCGGTGGCATAGAATCCCGTTGCTAGCAGGAATGGGAGACTGTAAAGACCCGCTCCTAAGATTAAGCCTCCAGCGATCGTAGTCACACTGTTCGGTAGTCTCCATATTATTGAGTTAATCGCGCTTGCCAGTCCTCGCTCCTCCGGTGCAATGATTCCCATGAGATACGAGTCCATCAAGGGACTCGCCATATTCATGAGGGCCGCCCTAACGATGTAAAGGCTGGCCGCAAGAGCCGCGTTCGGGGCAAAGGCCAAGCTCAACATGAACACCGTTGAAAGACCGGTCGTCATAACGATTGACTGTACCTGGCCATAAGTCCTGGCAAGTCTCGAACTACCGATAGCTGACAGGCCTATTGTGATGTTCGAAACAGCTAGTAACGGTCCGCTGTAAGTATCCGTTGTTCCGAATCTCAGAAAGAACCATGTCGGAACCAATGGAATTATGAATCCGGCACCCAGTCCGATGAGACCGTTTATTCCAGAAAATTTCAACAATACTCTGAGACTCTTCTTCTGCTGTGATCCCTTCTCTACACTTCTGGGCGAGATCACTTCGCGGTATCCTCTTAACAGTGACCACAAGAGAACCGGAGTCGCTAGAGACAAGAAAGAGAATACAACCATGAAATCTTGGTGCACAGTTATGGAGTCCAGGTGCAAAGATTGTTCCAAGAAGGGAAAGCTGAAAGGAACTGCAGAGCCTAGCCCTGTAAAGACGGTCGAGACGACGAATGAGAGAGAGAAAGCACGGGTCCGACTCTCCATATCGGTCTGGTCAGCGATAATCGCATTCCACGTCGTCAATGATGCCGCCTCGGAAAGCCCTAACAGAACCGCACTCACGAGAAAGTAAGAGAGACTGTTAGTCAAGGCGAAAATAAACAGTCCAGGAGAAATCCCGAATGATCCCAGAAGCAAGAGGGTTTTTCGACCCTTCCTATCCGAGAGGACGCCGAACGGAATACCTGTCAGTATTGGGACAAGGCCGAAGACTCCGATAAGGAGGCCTATGGATCCTGAGCTGTATCCAATCTCGGGCATGTAACCCGTAATGTACACGATTAGATAGCCGACAGCAAGACTTGTGAAGGCAAGGCTGAAGATCAATCCTTTGACTCTGGCCGGAACACCATCAGAAATCGAACCTAACGATCCAAGACTTCTGACGAGCATCGTGATCACGACCAATGACAAAGTGCTCACTAGTCGCTAAATCAATATTCCTGTGAAAGCCTCCTCCAAGGCCCGAATTGAGGATCCCAATTCGTGAGTTGACTCGCGAGGACCGGTTTAGGTCTCGGGATGCGCTTTTGTTTTTCCTTATCTAACACTCTTCGCCCATCATCTTCATCATGGTCTTCGAAGCCCAAATCGATAAAGAACTCTCGACCCTCCTCGAGCCATACAGAACCGCACGAGAGACCTACGCGACCCTTTCCCACGATCC
>VBBA01000160.1 GCA_005888675.1 Candidatus Bathyarchaeota archaeon
GGGCAAGCCGAACACTCGAACCGTCAGGTTTGTGGCGTCTGTTATCTGCGAGTGGATCGTGGATTGGAGACCTCTTGGGGCGACTACGCGGATACTATAATTTCCAAGCGGGACTTGGCTGAAAACGGCATCGCCGTTCTGATCCGACGTAGCATTGATCCCGAGAGAGTCAGGATAACTTGTGTAGACCCGGGCCCCAACTACCTGGTACGGAAGTAAGTATCCAACAACGTGCACAATGAGTGGGAAGACTCTCGCACTTACAACCAAACGGCTTGCCAATTGAGTGTCAACGCCTGGTCTCGGATTCTGGGGGGAGACGTTCGAGTTATGCCACATCGCCACATCCAGTATCCACACAGCAGGGTCAATGCTCTGCTGCGAATAACTAGTGTAATACACCCTGGTCGATGGGGTCCCGGACTGGTACAACGATACCCAGTCTGGAAAGAAGATATTGCCATTTGTATCGTGGAATTCGAAAGTGACTTGACGACTGAACGGGTTCACCGCGACGGGCCAAAATACGGTGTTAGTCACTGGTTGTGGCACTCGACTACCTGCGAGAAAATCATTGTCGACCCCGGTGATCTCCACGCTACCGTAAGGATTGGGAATGTCTTTTTTGGAGGGCGCTCCATAGGTCACAAGTCCAAGTCCTCTCGCAACCGTGCGCCAGTCCGTGGGTTGGGTTGTGGCTCGATAGGTTAGGCTGCCGAATTCTGCTGGTCCAAGAGTGTCCCTGTCATTGGCTGTGTCTGCAACCTCTGCCAAGGCAGCAGGGGGTTGATTTCCAGAATTATCTGTTCCTAAGTTTGGCGTCGTGCCGCTTCCATTTCCACCAGGGAGAGTGAGTAGCCTGCCGTCCATGTAGAAGGACCATGTCCCGTTTAGGTTTGAGTCCATTTTGTATGAGTGCCATGATCCTACCGGTCCCGCCGATAACTCGGCACCTATGACTGGTGAACAGCATGAACTGTTCTGGGACAAGAAATACTCGTAAAACCAGGCGCAACAGTATGGGCTTCCATCCGTGCTGACCGTCGTTAGATATCCGACTTGGACGAAGGCACCATTGGAGAGGTATCCGCCAACCCAGTACGAATGCGCATCATTGTTTGCCTGGTCATACACTGTCCGAATCATGACGCTCGCACCATAATGTCCAGCACTTGATGAATCTCCAGTCGCTCCCACTTGGAACCAGTATGCCCCGGTTGATGCCTGCTGTTCTATACCGCGGATGGGACCCTGATGAATCTGCAATGGTATCTTCGCATTGATGCCTGAAACAGAGTCCAGTTGAGGCGTCATGCCCGCGAGTACTAGAAGAGAGAGAAGGCCGATTATTCCAAGGGTTACCGCTCGCAATCAAGACTCCCTGGTAGGTTTGATCCTTAAACCTTAGACTCCAGATTTCTCATTATGTTGCTGATCTTTTTCCGATAGGATTGTTGCCTACCATGCGACGGGAAAGGCAACGGTTTCTGATTCAGAATCTTCTCGGCAAGTCCCCACGTTTCCAACGCGTGCTTGACGGGCTCATAGATGTTGGATTTCACGATTATGATCCCGTCAGGATTTAGTTCTGAGACCAGTTGCACAACGCCAGATGTCCCATCGAGAATCGCACGCCTCCTCTCTCTGTCCGGGAGTTTGTCAACAGGATAAGAACAGGTGTCGATGAGAAAGAAGCCCTTTGATCGGAACCTCTCTAACAATGGTTGCTTGTCAACACCCTTCCTCATGATCTCTTTTTCGGGCCACAGACCAACTGCTCTCATCGTCTCCCGGAAGAGGTGATCTTTGCCGGTTGTCTCTTGAAAATAGAAGTAGCTTGAAGAAGTCGGAGGAGATTCTGCAATCCAGAGCAACTTCACCCTGCCAGGTCTATATTGGTCTCTTGCCGATGAGAAACTTTCGACTATTTCGGCCCTTGACCTAGAAGAAATTGCGGTCAATAGTCTGATCTCTATCCTGCAGATAGACCTACATTGCGGGTTCGCCGAGGATACTTTTCGAAATTATCAGCCTCATTATCTCTGATGTTCCTTCGCCAATAGTCATCAATCGAGCATCTCGCCAGTGCCGATGCACGTCAAACTCATCCGCATAACCGTATCCACCATGTATCTGGATCGACTGGTCGCAAACGTTTAACGCGTTCTCCGTTGCTACAACCTTTGCCTGCGCCGCTTCTGATTCGAATGGGCGCCCTTGGTCTTTGAGATAGGCCGCCATTGCTGTGAGCATTCTTGATTCGTTGATCTGGCTCAGCATGTCGGCAAGCTTTGCCTGAGTTAGCTGAAACTCTGATAATGAGTGTCCGAACGCGGTGCGGTCACGGCTATACTTGACCGCCTTGTCAAATGCAGCTTGGGCGATTCCGATCGAGATGGCAGCGACGGTTATGCGGCCACCAAAGAGCATCTTCTTTGCATACTCTAACCCTTCTCCCTCTACTCCCACTAGATTCTCTTTCTGGACTCGAGCGTCCTCTAGAACTAGTTCGACTGTGACCGATCCTCTGCAGCCGAGCTTCTCAATGTCTCGGCTGGACTTGGCCTCTTTGGCGTCGACGAGGAAGGCGGATGGTCCTTTCTCAGTCTTTGCGAAGAGGCAGTATTGGTCGCACTTGCCTCCGTTGGTTGTGAACATCTTTGTCCCGGTGATGTGCCACTCGCCATTCTTCATCCGTGCCTGTGTGCGCATGTTCCGGGCATCCGATCCAGCTCCGGGCTCTGTGAGCGAGAACGCAGCAAGCGTCTCACCCTTAACAAGAGATGGAAGGTACTTTTTCTTCTGTTCGGGAGTACCGAATAATCGCAAGCCTTCGCAACACGTACCATGGATGGCCAATGACAATGCAGTGCTAGCGCATGCTTTGCCACACATTTCCATCGCGGAGGCATAGATTGGCCAGGGGAGTTCGAGTCCACCGTATTCTTTCGGAAAGCTCATGCTGGTGAAGCCTTGTTCAAACAGCTTTGTCATGTTCTCGGTTGGAAAGCGAGCCTTGAGATCGATCTCCCTAGCAGTGGGTTCGATCTCTTTCTCCATAAAGTCACCGAGAGTCTCCAATAGTAGAAGGTACTCCTCGGCGGCGAGACCGTACACCATCTGGATCAGGTTCTTCTGTTCGTTTCTGAAGAATGGCAAGATCTAGCATCTCACCCGATATAGGCGGGCTTGGAGGGGAAGCAGTGGTTTATACTTTTACAGTATGCGAGACTGAGAGTTGTTCCAAGATGCAGAAGACAGAAGCCAAGCTCAGTCCCCACAACAAACTCAATGATCTCACAGGTCGAGAATGGATCAAGTTCACGAAGTCTTGGTTCATCCACAGGCCAGAACGACGAGCAGACGCGAAAATCCTCCACCCCGCTTCATTCCCGGAGTCTCTCGCAAAGGAATTCATCCTTTTCTTCACAAAAAGAGGAGACACGGTTGTCGATCCCTTCCTCGGGACAGGAAGCAGCTTGGTCGCCTGTCTAGAAACTGGACGTAACGGGGTCGGAATCGAAGTCATGGAAAAATACAGTTCTATCGCCGAGAGTAGGTTGCGGATAGTTGCTGGCGAAGCGGACTCTCCATCGACTGTAAAAGTGTTGCATGTGGGACTCGCGGATTATTGCATAACCTCGCCGCCCTACTGGAACCAGCTGAAGAGAAGCGATCTCCGACAGAAGAAGCGCGTAGAGTTGGGATATGACACTAATTACGGCGACAATCCCGAGGATGTCGGGCTCATCGAAGATTATGAAGAGTTCTTGGCCGTCCTGAAGCAGGTATTCAACGAGGTCTACAGAATAATGAAGCCAAAGGGATACCTGACGATTATTACAAACAATGTCTTCCAGAATGGGCGCCTCTATCCCTTGGCGTTTGATACAGTTCGGACCTTAGCCATAGAGCCTTGCGCTTGGGTCCCGAAGGATGAGAAGATTTGGTGTCAGGACGATAAGGCACTGTTGCCATTGGGCGTTAACTCAGCATGGGTGGGCAATAGGCACCACCAATACTGCTTGATCTTCAGAAAGGAAACCAGACCGTAAGCTTCAGGGTTCACCAGCAAAAAGAGAGGAGCGCCGCGCTTGCTGGACGAGTACCTATTCTGCCTTGCTCTTTCCCGCTTAGCAGCCGGGGTCCCGATATTATCCCTCGTTATGCGTGGTGTCTCTCTTGAATCCCGAAGCTATACCTACACGTCGAAGAGTCAAATGTTTGTCCAAGTTCTAAGTTGAGGAGGGACGCAAGTACTCGTCTAGTACGAGGCTCCCGTTTTTGATCTAGTGGTTAGGAATAAGATTGTAGAACCGACGGCGACGAACGAGTAGACGAACACCCAGACCCCTGTCACTAGCGCCCCCGGAGTTTCCGATGAGATTACGTTCCAGTGGATGCCCACTGCCAGTAATGCTAGACTCGGAAATATAATATCCAACGGGAGAAGAACCTTCACGTTTAGAACATTTTTTTGGAATGATGCCCATCCAGTTGCGAGACACGTTGCAAGAAAGAGTCCAGCAAATGCTTGTAGAGTTGGCTTAGCAACGTGCCAAGGCCAGAATTGGGCCTGGGCAATATCAGGCGTTAGCAGCATTATTACTCCGAAAAACCCAACGATTAGTGTCTGGAATCCGAAGAAGAATCGTGCTAAACTTGGCACGGAATCCTTGATTGACACCTTCTCGTTCTCGCTAGACCATCCGTGCCTAGACAATAGTGCCAGACACCCGATTGCTGAGGCGCCGAAGTACATGGTCCATACCCAGATAGTGGTGGTTGAATAGGGAGTGAAGACTTGGCCTAGGGACACGATCGAAGTTATTCCGAAGAAGGTTCCCCCGACAAGTAGGAGAATCTTCGCTCTTTGCCACGCGCGAGCTCTCAAAGCTGCCCAGCAGCCGAATGTTATTGCAAGGAAGATTGCGCCAAAGAATCTGATTGCGAGTGGCTTGACCATCCATGGCCAGAGGCTGATGCTGATATCAGGATAAACGTAGAACAGTGCCCCAATTACTAGATTGATCTCGGAGAAGAAGAGGAGGAATAACCGAGCATCCCTTGGAATCGGGACCGGGCCGGTTTGGATCTTCAAAGAAGGTTGTTGGCCAGTCAAGGTTTCGCCCTTGCTTTGGTCAACAAGCATGTGCCGGTCGTCTTCGCGATGACCTGATTCTCAGCATTTGTCAGCGTTGCCTCGGTGAAAGCTATCCTCCGACCTCTCTTGGCCAAGGATCCTTCCGCTCTCAGTAAGCCGCTGACATGTGGCCTGAGAAAGCTAATCTTGAACTCGATCGTTGTGAAATCCTCGTCCGGTCCGAGAGTGGTCGCGAGTGCAACTCCCATCGCGGCGTCCGCAATGTCTCCCATTACTCCACCGTGCATTGTGCCGGATAAATTGTGAAGTCTTTCGGACACATCCATCTCCATCAATGACCGTCCCTCATCCAGCTTAACTATCCTAATTCCCAATGTCTTGATTGCTGGACTCGCTGCAGAACCAGATTTCCACGCGGAATAGACTCTTTCCCGAAGGCTGTTCATTGCTACGGATTGGCTGACCCGAGTTCGAGGTAATATGAATTGGCAGGCTGTGGCCATGTAGTCGCGAAACGTTCATTTCAGACTTAGTACTGTCATAGAACGTACACCCATGCCAGAAAATGACAACCCTGGAGAGCGTGAAGAGGTTCGGAAAGAGATTCGCGATGCGCTGCGCTCGCTGAGAAAAGAGGCTGAGCGTGTCGGGAAAGACCTTCAGACCGTAGTGGACTCCACACAAAAATTCTTAGAGACAAAGACCCCTGTCGTCTCATCCACTATAGAGGACAGCCTAGAGAAAGCCTCAGAGGCTTTCAAGCGGGCAATGAATACTGTGGATCAGCAGACTCGACCGCAGCAAGTGCGTATTCTGGAGAATTACAAAGTGTTCTTGGAAACGCAGTTGACCAGAGTGGAAAAAAGACTCTCGGATATCTCAAAGAAATAATCGTCCTCAGATTCGGACCTCCGTCAATTCTCCCTTTCATATCTTTTTCTACGAAGCACTCATAATTGCTCAAATTGTTATATGCAGGGGAGGTTTCATAAGCATGAACAAGGTGGGTTGGGCCCTCCCGAGCAGGGGGATTAGACGTTGCGTGTACTCGTTCTAGGGGCTGGCAGGATAGGGACCCACCTCATCCGCTACCTATCCCACGAGAGCGAGAACAAACTGACTGTTATCGAGAAGAGCAAGGTGAGATGTAAGGAGGTCTCGAACGAGTTCGATGCTACCATCATTAATGGTGACGGTTCGAGCCCCAGGATCCTGAAAGTAGCAGATCTCTCTAACTCCGACCTTCTGATCTTGGCTACCGATAATGACGAGGTGAACGTGACAGCTGCCAAGTATGCCAAGAAACAGTTCGGCGTCCCCAGAGTTTTCGCCATATCGAACAGTCCAAAGAATACTAGCCGACTCAAGGACTCCGGAGCTGATGTAGTGGTTTGCCCAGTTGAGCTTGCATTGCACGACTTGGAGAGCATGTTCTTTGAGGAGAAGTCCAACACATTATTGGATCGTCCAGAGCTTGATCTAAAGATCATCGAGGGATTAATCCCGGTAAACGCCAGGATCATCGGCAAGAGACTTGGCGAAGTAGGCCTGCCTGAGAAATGCACAGTCTCCCTTGTATGCCGGAACGGAGGCTACATCTTTCCGAATCCCGAGCTAGAACTAAGATCCGGGGACAGAGTCTTGTTGATGGGCGAGTCAAAGGCTGTGGAAGATTCGATCGAACTCTTGAGGTCTAGGGAAGAAGCCTAGACCAAAGGTCAACTCGACGGCTGGGACCCTGGAGAATGGTGGACGAACTAACAAATCTCGGCATTCGGGTTCTAACAGTCGCGATAGTCATAGCCGGCACATGGCTGACCATACGTGGCTATCGGAGTGGAGTCCGAAGACTGGGACGGACGATGCATCCCAGACTGGTTGGACTCGTCCAACAGTTCGGCTCTTGGGCGATCTGGACAGTTGTCGTGATAATCCTTCTCAGCTATCTGGCAGTGAACATTGAGATTCTCTTGTTGGTCATTGGACTTGGAAGTCTTGCCATGCTGCTGGCCTACCAGGATGTTCTCACTGATGCTGCAGCTTCCCAGTTCATCTCGATCTATCAACCCTTCAAAGTAGGTGAATGGATAGAGACGAAAGATCACTATGGACGAGTTATAGAGATGGACCTGATACACACGAAGCTTGTTACGCCGGACAACGAGATAGTTGTCATACCGAACTCGAATCTCTTGAAGCAGTCCATTGTAAATCGGACAAGGTCAGGCGGACTTAGGATCCAGGTTCCAGTGACCGTTAAGAATGGAACGGATCTGTCTAAGTTGGAAGATCATCTTGTCGAGATAGGGAAAGATATGAAGTTCGATCTCGTCCAAGACACGACTCCACAGGTGCGAGTCATGGATGTCGGTCAGACCGAATCACACCTCGTACTTCTTCTCGAGATAGCCAATCCTGGCAAGAGGGACTTGATAATATCGAACGTGCAGAGACGAGTGTACGAGCTCCTTCGAGACAGCCCTGGATTGAAGTAGAAGGATTCTTATCCGTCAAAACTGGGTCACTTCGGAGTTTAGTCCTCCCAAAGAGGAGTTATTTTTCTTGAAACAGGAAGAGGTCAAGAAGCCTGTGCACAAGGGACTGATCAGAACCCTTGGAACTGGAGGGCTCTTCTCGATCGGATACGCTGACGTGGGCGCAGGTATCTTCCTAGCATTAGGGCTTGTTGCATTGCACGCTGGATATGCGACTCCACTCGCGATAGGGGTAGCAGCTATTGCATACGCTCTGACGGGCTTGACGTACGCTGAGCTCTCGTCCACATACCCAATGGCGGGCGGCTCAGCGACTTATGCCCGGGCAGCGTTCGGAGATGGTGTCAGTTTCGTTGCTGGCTGGATGCTCTGTCTCGACTATCTCGTTACTTCAGCGATCTTCTCGATTCCAGCGGTCGGATACCTGTCCTACTTCTACCCTCCCTTGAAAGAGCCCCTTTGGCTTGGAGTAGGAGCAATGCTGATTCTTGCAGGGCTAGTGGCATTGAACACTATCGGAATCCGTAGTTCGGTCCGGTTCACCCTAGCGTTGAGCATCCTGGATATTGCCAGTGAGATAGCACTCATCACTTTGGGGCTCGTGCTCGTCTTGATCCCTTCAGGGGCGCTGTTCTCTTGGCCTGGAAAGTTCAATCTCGGGACCTCGTTTCCAGGTCCGCGATGGGATCAGTTCGTGCAGGGCATCACACTGGCCATGGTCTCATACTTGGGGATCGAGGCTGTCGCGCAGGCCGCAGAAGAGACAAAGGTCGCGGGTCGAACTATTCCAAGAGCAACAATGCTCACGGTTACTGTCGTTACAGTGATCTATTTGCTTGTCTCACTCGTGTCAGTGAACCTTGTTCCTCCTCTCATCCTTTCAAGCACGTGGAAGAATGATCCTCTGTCTGGCGTTGCCAACAGTCTTCCCGTCGCAGGCTGGGCCCTCGCCATTTGGATCTCCATACTGGGAGCGTCCATTAGCATCATCGGAGCTAACGCGGGAATAATTGGCTCATCTAGGATGTTGTACGCAATGTCACAGTACAAGCTTCTGCCTGGGAAGTTTGGCGAGATTCATAGTAGGTTCCGGACTCCGTACATTTCGATTCTCACCTTCGGATTGGGAAGCATATTGCTCGTGGGATTCAGCACTATGATCAATCTCGGGGATTCGGTTGATCCACTGGTCCTGTTGGGTAGTCTATACAATGTCGGAGCGCTTATCGCCTATGTCCAAGCTCATCTTAGCGTCATAATCACACGTAATACGGACAGAGAACATTTCCGGCCATTTCGGATTCCCTGGTCTATTCGTTTTATGAGAAGGAGGGAAGAGTGGGAGCTACCGATATTGCCATTGGCTGGGATGCTGATCACTGGTGCGATTTGGGTGGCGGTCATTGCAACACATGAACTGGGAAGATTGCTTGGAGTGGTCTGGGTCTTAATGGGGATGGGGATCTATATCTATTTCCGAAGAAGGAATAATCTACCCGTCTGGAAACGGGCTGATGTTGAAGTCAGCAACCCTAGACGTGTAGAAGGCTAGCTTTGCTTTCCTTGCCTGGCAACTCTTAGACGTGCACTCTTGGAGATAACCCCGGAAGTCAAGATTGCAAGGCCTATCGATCGTTCACCAGCGATCGTGAACGCCCAAGCCAAACAGCCAGCGAATCCCCGAGCACGACCAACACCTGGGTAAACACTCGTTGATCCCGGAAAAAAAAGAAAGTTTTCACACCGTTCTTACAAAACACCCCTAAGAATTGTTATTGGCCCCCACCCCCATTATTTTTCTCCAGCCAACACACCACACCTATGAATACTTTCACAGAGGTCCACGCTCACTCGCCACCTCGTCCCTCGACGAGCCATAAACCAACGCAAACTATCCTGAAAAAAAACTCTCAATCCGGCCCATGAGGAAACTCACGAGGAACCATTCAATCCAAAACATGCGAAAATAAGAATTCTTATTACTAGACCCCTAGCCAAGAATTCTCGACCTGAGCCCGAACAAAACCAGCCAGTCCTTCGTCATGGAGCAAACCCGGTAAAAAGCTCGAATCCACGTGCGACCAGAACCCGCAAGCCTCCCTAAAGCGGACGACCTCTTACTGTATTGCTTCACCGCTCATAGCGGCCCAGGTTTTCCAGCTTGTACTGCACGTGCTTCTCAAGCTGCTTCGTCAACAACATTCCACTCTTCATCGTATTGTAGATGTAAAGCCAGTAATCTTTCTGCTCCGCACCTAGTTTCAGGGCGAAGAGTTCGAGCTGATCGAGAAGATTCATCACATCCCGGTCACGCAATATCCTATCCACACTCAGCCTAGAGGAATCCTTTCTCACTCATCCACTTATCAGAAAACAGCTTGCTAAGATAATTACGTCCAGTATCCGGTAAGAGAGTCACAACAACCTGCTTCTCCATCAATCCCTCAGCCATCTTCAACGCTCCCACAACTGCGGCTCCCCCTGAGCCGCCCACAAGGATCGACTCCTCACGTGCTAGACGCCTTGCCATGTGAAACGCGTCCCTATCAGAGACTCTCACGAATTCATCGACAAGCGACATGTCGAACGTTCCAGGCATGAAATCCTCTCCTATGCCCTCGACAAAGTATGGATGAGCCTCCTCCTTCTTTCCCTGAAACCTCTGATAAAATATGGACCCTTCAGGATCGACGCCCACAATCCGAATCTTACGCTTCCTTTCTTTCAAGTACCGACCCGTCCCCGTGATCGTCCCGCCCGTTCCAACTCCACAGACCAACATGTCCAACTCCCCATCAGTCTGCCTGTATATCTCCGGACCAGTAGTCTGATAATGTGCCAAGGGATTCATCTTGTTCACATATTGATTGGGCATGAAACTATTGGGCGTCTCCCTAGCCAATCTTTCAGCAACTCGAATGTAGTGCTGTGGCGAATCTGGCGGAACATTTGTGGGTGTTACAACGACCTCTGCTCCGAAGGCTCGGAGCAACGATCGCTTCTCCTCGCTCATCTTGTCCGGCATCGTGAAGATCATCTTGTAACCCTTCACAGACGCGGCCATCGCCAAACCCATTCCAGTATTTCCACTCGTAGGCTCGATTATAGTCCCGCCAGGCTTCACAAATCCCTGCTTCTCCGCTGTCTCAATCATTGCGATCCCTATTCTGTCCTTCACGCTGCCGCCTGGATTCAAGCTCTCAAGCTTCAGCAGCATGATAGGCTTCACATTCTTCGCGATCTTGTTCAACCGGACAAGCGGTGTGTTGCCTATCAATCCAAGAATACTATCATAATACTGCATAATACAGATCGAACCTGCGTTAGAACGGAATATTAGCCGTCTAATAGGTTACGGCGGCCAAATCTAATGGATCTTATCGTATAACACGAGATAGCCGAGCCCGATGAACAATACGATCATCACCATGGAAACGAAGAGCATCGTGTAGGCTCTCGCCGGACGATAAGCATACCTTGTGCTCAAATGCATTAGATAGAGTCCAAACAATCCTAGTCCAAAGATCACCATAGCAAAGACAAATTCCTGAGTCGTCTGATTATGAATGTCGCCCGGATAGACGAAGCTAAACCCACCCGGACGATTGACCAATGGAGTGTTCGGCTGGACAAGGATGAACAATCCACCGGCAGTTACGAAGGTTGTGAATCCGACGATTAAGATCATCGCTAAGGGAAGCAGGGGTCTACTTGAGCCAGGCGCCAGCTTGACAATGCTCATTCTAAAAGCGAGATTGTTCAGAGAACGCTTGAGCCGATACATCCTCATTCCCATTCTAACCTGCTCCTCTATGTGCCGATCGCAGCCTCGAGCATACAGTATTTGCTATCAAAGAGAAACGAGCGTATTAAGGCCTGCTTTCCCATCGCCCTCACTGTTTTAATAGTACGATGGACATTCTACAACCTCCTCCGCTCCGTAACGATCATACGACGTGTCAGCTTGTTGCCACAACGAATTTTTTGCTCGAAATGTTCGGAGCCGCTTTACGCTGGACTGGAACTTGAAACACCGGTCGAAGTTATACAGAGGAACGGTGGCTACTGCCCAAAGTGCGGAAAGAAGTTGTCTTTCGAGGTTGAAAATCTCAAGATCAATCAGGCAACCTCAAGGCTCGGACCGGGACCATCCTAAGGAAAAACCCTTTCTTCACAACTCCAAACGCTGAGCCCCTAGGACGACTGGATAAAATGAGCAAGAAGACACAAGTTTACCAATATCATGCGAAGCATGGAAACATTGTAGAGTACGCAGGCTACGACCTCCCGGTCTGGTACGAAGGAATCACAGCAGAATGCAAGCAAGTCAGGGAACACGCAGGCGTCTTTGACGTTTCTCACATGGGAAGAGTAATTGTCGAGGGCGCAGGAGCCGCAAAGTTCCTAGACCAAGTCACCACAAATGATGTCTCAGGACTTGGTGTCAACAAGGGACAATACTCACTGCTCTGCAACTTGAGAGGAGGAATAATAGACGACCTTACAGTATTTCGACTGGGCACAAGCCGATACCTCATCGTTTACAACGCGGCGAACAGAGAGAAGAACTGGAACTGGCTCCTGAAAAATCAGGATCATTTCAATGTCCAGCTCAAGGACGTAAGCGAGACAGTTGCAATGTTCGCCGTCCAAGGACCAAGAGCTCGCGACATCCTCAGAGCATTATCGGGAACAGACCTGGAGAACATCGAACGATACTCCGCCTCGGAGGCTAAGGTCAACGATATCCCAGTATTGATCACCAGAACCGGCTATACCGGCGAGGACGGCTTCGAGATCTACATCTGGGACACTACACCGGACAAGCCAGACAAGGCTATGCACGTCTGGAACAAGATTATCGATAGAGGTAGACAAGTTGGGCTCCATGCCGTAGGCCTAGGAGCCAGAGACGTGTTGAGGCTCGAAGCTGGAATGTGCCTCTATGGAAATGATATCGATGAAAAAACAACCCCCGTTCAGGCGAGACTTATGTTTGTGACCCGGCTCGAGAAACCAGATTTCATCGGCAAGAAACCGATAGAGCAGGAGAGGGAGAAAGGACCCAGCAGGATCCGTATAGGATTCAAAATTGTCGGCAAGGGCATCCCAAGAAAGGGACAGGAAATATTGTCCGATGCTCAAGAAGTGGGCCTCGTAACAAGTGGGACCTTATCTCCTACACTAAGAGAGAGTGTAGGAATGGGATTTGTAAGGCCACAATATGCAAAAATCGGAGAGAAGTTGAGCGTGAGAATAAGGGACCGAGTCGTCCCAGCTGTTGTTGTCAAGCTCCCATTCTACCAACGTCGCTCCGATAACCGAGTCATCGTCTACGGTACTGAAATTGGACTGGCCGATTTTCGAAGACGAGGCGGCCAAAGACAAACCGTTGCCGTCTAAGGGCATCTTTCAATCGTTCGATGGCAATTAATCAACTGGAGCTGGAAAAGTGACACATCTGGAAAAATGTCCGTGATGATTCACCCGGCTAGAATCGTTATATCCGATCTGATTACCTGGACATGTTTAGCTAGATTGACAAGCCTTGACCGGCCGGTTTATCGTCATTGAAGGAATAGACCAGTCAGGGAAGGAAACCCAGACTAGACTTCTCGCTAGACGGCTCAAGTGGGACGGACATAAGACAGAGAAACTCAGCTACCCAATCTACAACAGCTTTTCCGGCCGTGAGATTGCAGCCTTCCTCGACGGCAAACGCTCCTATCCTCACCAAGTGCTTCACATGCTCTACTCCATGAACAGATGGGAAAGCCTTGAGAAACTACGAGAGCTACTTCGAGACTCTGATTATATTATTGTCGACCGCTATTATCCCTCAAACCTAGCCTACGGAATCGCAAGAGGCCTGGATGAAAGATGGTTGTCGAACCTGGACGCGGGTCTACCTGAGCCCGACCAAGTCATTCTGGTTGATACATCCGTTGAAGCATCCTTCACGAGAAAGACATCTGGTAGGGACGTTCATGAAAGAGATACGCTATTCCTGCAGAAAGTAAGAAAGGCGTACCTTGATCTCGCCAAACGGAGAAAGTGGACCATAGTCAATGGTGATCGTTCCCTTGCAGAGGTCAATGAGGAGTTATGGAAGGCATTGAAGAGTCCTGGACGTCGATCAAGGGGGAAACCGTAAACCTTTCCGAACTCCAACTCTCTTTAGTGTCCCAGCGACGTTCTGTCGTGGTGCCTCGACGTTCTCTTTTCGAAGTCTTGGATAACCCAGCTTCTGTAACTCTGCATCAATCTGTCCAATTAGTATCGTGATGATCTCTTCGGGTTCTATACGTCTCATGCCCCTGAGATGATGCACATACATTTCCATCCTATCTGATCTGAAGAGGAGACGTGCTAGGAATCGATCTTCTCGCGCGGTATGCCGCTTTTTATCCGTAACAGCGTACCGTGCGTTGAAAGCTAGGTCGAGTGTTGGAAACGGACCTTTGTTCTCGATTCTGTGCAGTAATCTCTCTTGTTCTTTATCATCAAATACATCGAAGGCTTCAGCGTTGCCCACGCCCAGCTTGAAACTCACAGTCCCATGGTAATAGCCGTCGTGATCGGATATCGAGAGTTCCATTGGCAGGCTAAGGATGGACATCGACCGGAGTGCCAGCAAGACTGCTCTCTGGAGATTCTCGGCGTTGATTTCATGATCGAAAAAAGCCCTTGAGTGTAGGACAGTTGGGAAGTTGAGAAGTGCACCGAGCCAAGGATCATCATCGTCCCTTTTGAAACTCATTTGGAATCTTCTACCTTAGGCCTAGGAAATGGAGAAGATTGTTCACCCATGACTAGGTGAGTTAAGTGTTGCTGATGAATAATAACGGACTTCTTTTCTCAGCGGAAGAAGGTCTCGACTTCCAGAGTCCCTATGCGGCAAAGAAGATGCCTATCCATGGAACGTTGGTGAAAGAATGTTCATATCAACGTCGGACATCGGAGTTCTCTAGAATCAACAGGAGCGAAGATGAGAGTGTCGCGGCGAAGCGCAGCCCAATTGTGGAGGAAGTGTCCCTCATGCGATCGGGAACTCTTCTCTGAAGACCGCTTCTGCCTAGTCTGCAAGCAATGTATCTACTGCTGTAACAGTGAACACATAGTCAGAACGAGAACAACACCGGGTCACGCGCATTAGGCGGCTTTTTAGAACTCCGAGACCTTGGTACAGAGGTCTTGCCTTGATAGAAATCTTTTAAGGTAAAGTTGTCCCTCCTCTCCTCAGGCTAGAATGCGCCCAGAGCTTGTAATGGTGATATGGCTTGCAAAAAGCGAAGCGGAAGGAAGAGTACGAGTCTCGTATCAAGCAAGCCTTAGGCGTGCTGAACGAGGTCTCTAATGATAACACAACCCCTCGGAACATCAGGCGCGCCGCCAAAAGCGCTATGGACGCGCTCCAGGTTCCCGGTCACTCTATGGCGGTTCGAGCGTCAAATGCAATCTCCACACTAGACGATATCTCGCAGGACCCGAACATGCCTCCGTACACTCGAGTAAAGTTATGGAACGTTGCGAGCATTCTCGAAGCGATAAAGGACTGAAAAGTCAATTTAGGACAACTATTTATCGGCTGTTGCCCCCATTCTACTGTAGCGATGGCTATTTCGACGGGCCCCCCTCGTCGCCAACTCGTTTTTCGACGGTATATCTACTTCATAGTGGCACTATTGGCGCTGTCGGTCGCCCTCGGAAGCCTATCGAGAAGCGAGCCGGGTGGAAGTTGGCTAGCGAACAGTTACTGGGTGTTGTACATTGTGATGTTACTTCCCATCATTGCTCTCGCAGCGATGATAGTGATGGTGGTATTCTTGGCCCTGACTTTGCGAGACACTTCCGACGCTTTAGGCTCAGGAATGGCTAGGAAGGCAAGAGGCAAGAAGAGGAGCAAGACAATTCATAACATAATTTTCATGGGAACTTGGGCGATCGCCCTGGCCGTTCTTTGGTTCAAGTGCGGAGGAATTCCTTGCCGGTCGCCTCCTGTTCCTTCCCAATTGCAGCAACTCGTATTCGTAAATCAGAATGCCACTGCTAATCCTGCAGCACGTGCTCTCGCGACTCTCCTGAGCGCTTCAGTATCGATATCGGGAATAGTCCAATCAGAATGGTTCTTCTTTGCCTTCTTCGGACTGATAATCGTAAGCTCAGCGGTTATGCTGAGAAGCGCCAAGGTTGCCTTCGACGAGTTTAGGGAGAATACTGGAGCAATTGTTCTAGCTGCTCAGGCCCAAGGATTGAGAGCAGTGAAGGACGCGATTCAGATCGTTCAGGAATCCGATCATGGAGGTCCAAGAGAACGTATACTTCTCTGCTACAACAGCATGATAAGAGCAGTCTCAGAGATGGGTGCAAGCATAACAGTTGACCAGACTGCCCGGGAATTGGAGAGGACGATCAAGCGTACTTTCATGATAAACGGTGACGGGATACGCACATTGACGAATCTTTTCGAAGAGGCTCGATATAGTCTTCATCCTATGACCGAAGAGGACAGTCAAGAAGCCCACGCTTCTCTTATGAAGATAGAAACAGAATTGAATGTAAACAGCTAATTCCACCGACGACGATTCCCAGAACCTTGGATTCGGCTTCGAATGAGAAAGAGCCTGAGACTCGTTCTTATCGCCTCGATTGCCTATGCGGCTGCAATCTATCTCATACGAGGATTCCTTCCTGATTCGATACCGACAACCCTGACCTTTCTAGTACTTCCCTTGGGACTGCTCGCAGTCATCTTCTATGTGGACTTGCATTTCCGAGCGAGGGTTCCCTCTCCAACGCAGCTTCCTCTGAATCAGTCAACTCGCAGTCTCGGTCATGAAGTACAACTGCTGACCAAACGTATCGAGGTTGCAACCCACTCCAGTACGGATTATTACGAGAAGATCGTACTCGGCCGAATGAAGGAGCTTATGGTGGAAAAGGCAAGCATTGAAACAGGAGTAGCTGTTGACGATGTTAGGAAGATTCTTTCAGATCCCAGACTTGCCAGGGGATTTCTTAGGAACGACGCGCTCTACAATTTACTTTATACTCGAAGCATTTCAAGGGGAAAGGATCGCCGAAACATGCTCGCCAAATTGACCGATCTTATCGAGGACTGGAAGGCTTGAACTTCAAAGAAGCAGGCGACCTCTGTCAGAATGTCGTGGATCAAGTTGGAACCGTCATCGTAGGGAAGAAACCGGTTCTCGAGAAGGTCATGCTAGCAATCCTGGCAAACTCGCATATACTCTTCGAAGATAATCCGGGACTCGCCAAAACACTGCTGGCTAGAAGCTTTGCAATGAGCATGGGTTGCAACTTCTCGCGTGTCCAATTCACACCGGATCTCTTGCCTGCAGACATTACTGGGACCTACGTCTACAATGTCAAGACAACAGACTTCGAACTCCGTCGGGGACCAGTATTCACGAATGTTCTTTTGGCGGATGAGGTCAACAGAGCTCCTCCCAAGACTCAGGCGGCGTTGCTTGAGGCTATGCAGGAGCGGCAGGCCACTCTTGACGGCAAGACTCACCCAATTCAGGACCCCTTCATCGTTATGGCGACACAGAACCCGATCGAATACGAAGGAGTCTATCCTCTTCCCGAAGCTCAGCTTGACCGGTTCATAATGAAGCTCCGACTTGGCTATCCTAACCGTAAGGAGGAGGTGGAGATACTTCAGCGACGCATGAAGAGGGCCGCTGAGGATGTTCACCTAGAGCCTGTTTTGGAGACGGACACCATTCTTGAGATGCAACGAAAACTGGAAGAGATACACGTCGACGATGACGTTCTCGGTTATATCACGGACGTCGTGCAGGCGACTCGTAATCAACGGCAGATCGAGGTAGGCTCTAGCCCAAGAGGAAGCCTCGCGATCTTCAAACTGTGTCGCGCACGCGCTGTCTTCCATGGACGCGACTATGTTGTGCCTGATGATGTGAAGGAGGTTGCCGTGTCAGCTTTGGTGCACAGGGTGATCATGAAGACTGAGTCATGGGTGAAGGGCACCGATCCGAACCAGTCGATCGAGGAAGTATTGAAGACTGTCCCAGTGCCTACCACGAAGTAGCTCGTAGAAGGGTCCGAATTGTTCACGCCCAAGGCCGCTGCATACTTCGGCTTGTGCACTGTCCTGCTGACCTTGGCACTCACATTCCAGGACTGGCAATTGGCTGCACTGATTCTTCCCATAGCCTCCGTCTTTTTTCTTTCGAATCTGTCAGGTCTTCCTGAAAATGTCAGGGTCATCTTGAACAGGAATGTGGAACCTAGCGAGAGCTTCGGAGAGGAAGATGTGCGTGTCGAACTACACTTGGAGAATCGTAGCGGGGCACGCATTGGTAATCTTGAGGTCCATGACGTTTTGCCCGCGAATGTCAAACCTGACAAGGGTTCGAACTCCGTACACGTAGCTCTTGACGCAAACGCGAATGAGAAACTTGTATACAAGTTTCCGAGCCCACCACGCGGGCACACACCTGTCGGTCCGTTACTTGTCCGCGCTCGGGATCCATTAGGACTCTACATGGTAGAGGAGAAGCTTGATCCTGATACTGTTGCGGTTCTTCCCAGGCCGGAGAAGGTTAGAGGGACAGAGTTTCGGCCTCGGCATCTCGGACCTTGGCCTGGGACCATACCTTCGAGATCGACTGGCCACGGTAGCGAGTTCTACAGTCTTCGTGCATACTCAAGCGGTGACGATCCAAAGAGAATCAATTGGAAGGCTACTGCACGTTACGGACGGCTTGTCCTAAACGAGACAGAGTCGGAGCGAGTTACAGACGTCATGATCGTTTTGGATACTGACGTCGCATTCTACGAATCCTCCGAGAGGGAGCTTTTCGAGAGAGGTGTACGAGCTGCCGCGTCCATGGCGAGCTTACTTCTTCGACAGGGAAACCGTGTCGGGCTGGTTCTTCAGGGGATCGAACGCGGCATCGTCCGACCAGGATTCGGGAAGAGACAGGAAAGAAGGATACTGTACATGCTCGCCGCAGCGAGGCCCGGAAGCTCCGTGCTACCGACCGGTTACGTTGTAAGTCAACTAGCCCGATTATTGCTCCCGTCCAGGGCTCAGGTTGTCTTGGTCTCCTCTCTCTTGGATAGTGAGGTTGCGTTCGGGATCGAGCAGTTGACAGTTGATGGCTACAGTGTCATGGTAGTGACACCGACGCCAACCTTACCTGCCGATTATGAATCTCAGAGTGAGAAGTTAGCATTCAAGATCTTGATGCTCGAGAGAGAGAACCTTCTACTTCGACTGGAGAGGTTTTGTACCCTGGTACAATGGCCAGAAGATGTTCCATTATCGTCCAGGCTTAGAACGGCAAAGGTGAGAAGGATACGACAACTAGCACGCTAAAACCTCCGTTAGGAACGCAGATGCGAGGTCTAGTTTTACTCATCAAGTTTCACCATTTAGGCTTAGCGCCTTGGATTCTGTTCTCGGTCCCTAGTGCCGCGGTCGTCGGACTGCAGGTACCTTTTGCAGGGATTACAGCAGTGTTGGGTGTTGTTGGAATGATTTTGCGAAGGAGATGGCTTGTGCTCGGGTCATCGTTGAGCCTTCTGGGGTTCCTGATTCTTGGGAAGGTCACGAGTGACTTGACGGCCTTGGAACCGGTTGACACTGCCGTGTTGCTTCTTCAATTCGTGGCCATACTGTTTCTAATGGAGGCGTCTATGCCAGTTGTCCAGTACGAAGATGATTTCGCTCTCCTAGGGGAACGTGATGATGAACTGTCGAGACGCGTTGCGACACGTTTGGCGCAGTGGCTACGATCTCAACTCTATGCTGACGCTAGGCTTGGAATTGGCTCATTCCTAACCTCGCTGGGGTTGCTAATTGTTGGAAGCTTTGCCGGAGTTGGGATCGGGCATTTGGCAGTGCTGGCTGTGTTCGTACTTGCCGCTGTTGTTGCACTTTTGTTTCTGTTGACGTATCGAAGAGAACCAGAGACAACTAGTCGGAGCAAATAGTTTCGGCGTATTAAACATCTTAAGATAGACTCGCTCTAGATTATTTTTTGATGGAGTGAACTGCCAAGCAAAATGTCAAATTATATTATGGGCAGGAGGCTTGAGTATCGGATACGCGATATTTTCAGGCGTGAAGGATACCTTGTCATACGTGCCGCGTCGTCGAAACCAATAGATCTTGTGTGCATCAAGAACGGTAGAACGGTTCTTGTGGAATGCAAGGCTGGTCGATCATGGCTTGGCAAGGTTCGGAAGGCTGAGCTCATCGGATTATCCGAGCAAGCTGGTGCGCCAATTCTTCTGGCGAGGAGGAAGAGAAGGAAGGTTGAGTTTACGATACTTCCGGATGGAAAGAGATTCGAGTTGAAGGATCTGTTCTCGTCTATTCCTTGAACGTCTCTTTCAATGATCGTAGTTTTTCAAGGGTAGAAAGCCATCCGAACAGGAGATTGCTGTAAGCGGACAGTTTTTCGGGCTGTTTTTCATTCTTCAATATCTCGTTTGCATCGTTGATCTTCTTGACGATGGTTTGTTCGACGCTGTCAAGTAGATGGCTGGGCGATAATGTGACATCGCCTTGGACTGTTGTGGCTTTGGTATAGACGACTGGCCTGTTGCATTTGGCACAGAAAGTCTCTCCCTTGACCTTGAAGAGTGGTGTTCCACATTCGGGGCAAATGTCTGAGAGCATGGTTGCTCCTGACTTTAGCAGGTCTGCCATCCTCCGAACATCTTCTCCCAAGTCTCCTCTCACACTATCCTTCTGGTTTTGAAGCGACAGCTTGTTCCCATCCAATAAGAGGGAGCGGGGGTTCCTATAAAGACTGGAACGTACGATGACTACACCGAAAGTATTCGGAAAGTCTCTTTCACGTCTTGAAACTCTACAATCTACCCCCCCTTTTTTACAACTTAACTTTCTACTGCGCCTCAAAATGCGCGAGATCTGCCGTTTACCGTTCAAAATAGCCTAGAAAGCATTTTGCGGAAACGGGTTTATTCATTTAAACATAGCGGAAATTCACGAGGAGGACATCGGGGGCCAGAAAACATGTGCGTATTTTGGCAATCAGGGCGTAAAATGAGCGATTTTTCCTGATCTCCCGGAATTGGCTTAAAGAAAGTTAAAGGGAGGCTGAATCTCCTTATCGACACATGGTCACAATCTCGAGGCCTCAGGTATGGTTGGAGCGAGACTCCCCGTGGTGCTGGAGATAGGTTTTTTCTCGCGGTGTAGTGTAGTTTCAGGGCAGGGGACAAGAGATGGTTGATGCGCTGAAGGGGAAGAGAGCGGCCATCATAGCTGCCGACGATTTCGAAGACTTGGAACTTTTCCATCCGATCTATCGCCTGCAAGAGGAGGGAGTGAAAACTGTCGTGGTCGGGCTGAATAGGACACCTATCAAGGGGAAGAAGGGCTACACGATCGAGGCAGCCCTGTCGATAGATGAGGTGGACGCATCTGATTTCGATATCCTCGTCGTCCCAGGTGGGAAGAGCCCGGAGAAGCTACGGTTGAATGAGAAGATCCTTGCGTTTGTTCGAGAGTTCGACAAGCAGGGAAAGCCTATTGCAGCTATTTGCCATGCGGGGCAGGTCTTGGCATCTGCTGGGATAGTCAAAGGACGGACGCTGACCTGTGTCCCGGGAATAAGGGACGACATGATCAATGCTGGCGCGCATTATGTGGATCGGCCTGTTGTCCGCGATGGGAATCTAGTGACTTCGCGCGTGCCCCCTGATCTGCCAGACTTTGCACGACACATGATCGAGATGTTGAAGGAGCCGAGGCTCGTGCAGACGGCACATCAACGATAGCGATTATTTCGAAAGATCGCAACTGTGAAGGTTTCCAAGTTCTCCGCTTGAAATACGAAACCAACCTACTCACAAAGTGCTGGTGAACGTTTGGAGTTCGGAGTTCGCCTCAAGAATTATGGCCCTTGGACCGCAACCAAGGAGGCTGCGATTGCTGCAGAGAAGAACGGTTTCGCATCGATATGGTTGAACGATCATCTTCTCCCTCCAGCAGGACCACCGGATGTTCCCTTTAGGGAGGCATGGACCTCACTTTCAGCACTAGGAACAATAACTCGGACGATCCAGCTTGGCACGCTAGTGGCATGCAACTCGTTTCGCAACCCGGCTCTGCTGGCCAAGATGTCGTCCACACTGGATAGTATTACTGAAGGTAGAGTCGTACTGGGAATTGGGGCGGGATGGCATAGACCCGAATACGACGCATATGGATTTGCGTATCCGACAATTGGAGAGCGGATGGCAAGGCTTGAGGAGACCGTCCGAATAATCAAGATGATGTTCCGAGACGGAAAGGCCACTTTTCAGGGAAAATACTACACCGTTAAAGACGCACCATCTATTCCCGTTCCAAAGCATAAGGTGCCTGTGTGGATCGGAGGGGGAGGCCCTCGTTTGGTTCGGATGGCAGCTAGATTGGCAGACGGTTGGAACTGCTATCGAATGAGGCTTGACGAGTTCAAGACACGCCAAGCAAGTTTCGAGCAGGAACTCAAGCGGGCGGGACGGGACAGCAAGGACGTAACTATCTCATTGGTCACTGATGGCATGGTGTCCTCTTCGAAATCCGATGTTGACAGGCTTATCGAAGCCGCAGCCCTTGAGCGTGGTCAAGCCAGAGACCGATATAGAGTGGATGATTCTGTGATGGTTGGAAATAGCGCAGAAGCCGCGAGGAGAATCAGGGAGTACGAGGAGGGCGGTGTAGACGTTCTGATCCTAAACTTCCCATCTTCGGGGCTAGTCGACCAACTCGAATACTTTGGGGGGGAAGTTATCCCCCAATTCAAGTAGTATCTAGTATCTAGCCTTTTTATTCATCGTCGATCGGTCTAGGAGAATCATCCGAGGTAGATGGGAATATGCCGGACAAGACGGTTCCGCTTAGAGTCGCCGACGCGTTGCAACGCGATGTTGGCCGTGGAATAGCCCGTGTAGATCCGAAAGTCATGGAAGAACTCGGGCTAACGTCCGGGGATGCGCTGCAGATTGTTGGGACGCGAAAGACAAGCGCACTTGCTTGGCCCGCCTACCAGCAGGACTACGGGAAGAGGATTATTCGAATGGACGGTTACATGAGACGGAACGCTGGAGTCTCAATAGACGATAAGGTTACGATTCGAAAGATCGAGGCCAAGACCGCCCAAAAACTAACCCTAGCACCTACCGAGCCGCTCCGAATAGTCGGAGGAGAAGAGTACCTCGCCCAAATCTTGGAGGGGCGTGTCATGGCCCGGGGTGATTTCGTCCCAATAAATGTCATGGGCCGTAAGATCGACCTCGTTGTAACAAACACGTCCCCTGTGGGGGATGCGGTCATCGTTAGCGATCAAACAGAAGTAGTCATTGGCGAGCAGGTGAAGGAACAGCCGCAAACAGGTCCTCGCATAAGCTATGAAGATGTTGGCGGGATGCGCCCCGTCATCCAAAAAGTCCGGGAGATGATCGAGTTGCCTCTGAGGCATCCGGAGCTTTTCGAAAGATTGGGTGTTGAGGCTCCCAAGGGAGTATTGTTGTATGGACCACCTGGAACCGGCAAGACCCTGCTAGCTAGAGCGGTTGCGAGCGAGACGAATGCGAACTTCTACTCGATCGGAGGTCCGGAGATAATGAGCAAGTATTACGGTGAGAGCGAGGAGCGATTACGCGACGTCTTCAAACAGGCCCAGGAGAATGCCCCCTCAATCATCTTCATCGATGAGCTCGACTCCATCGCACCGAAACGGGAAGAAGTAACCGGTGAAGTAGAGAAGCGTGTCGTCTCGCAACTATTGTCCTTAATGGATGGGTTGCAATCTCGTGGAAAGGTCGTTGTGATCGGAGCTACTAATCGTGTCAACGCATTGGATCCTGCTCTCAGACGACCGGGACGTTTTGATCGTGAGATAGAGATCGGAGTGCCAGACAAGGAGGGACGATTAGAGATAATGCAGATTCACACGCGAGGCATGCCTCTCGCCGAGGACGTGGATCTCAAACGGCTCGCCGAGATTACTCATGGCTTTGTTGGAGCGGATCTCGAGGCGCTTGCAAAGGAGGCTGCGATAAGAGCTCTACGTCGTATATTGCCTGAGGTGAACATGGAGGCTGAGAGTGTCCCGGTCGCGATACTCAACAAGATCAAGGTGATGAATGCAGACTTCCTAGACGCCTTGAAAGAGGTCGAGCCGTCTGCGATGCGGGAAGTACTCGTCGAGGTCCCAGACATCAAGTGGGACGATATAGGAGGATTGGAGGATGTGAAGGAAGAGTTGAGGGAGGCCATCGAATGGCCACTAAAGTATCAGGAACTCTTCACGCAGATGGATGCGAAACCGCCGAAGGGATTGCTCCTTTACGGACCGCCAGGAACCGGTAAGACCCTATTGGCTCGAGCCGTCGCAAACGAGAGCGAAGCGAACTTCATCAGCATTAAAGGACCAGAACTCTTGAGCAAATGGGTTGGCGAATCAGAGAAGGCAGTAAGAGAGGTCTTCCGTCGTGCCCGTCAGGCTGCTCCATGCGTCGTATTCCTAGACGAGGTTGACAGCATAGCCCCAGTGCGAGGCAGCGGCATAGGCGACAACCAGGTCACAGAACGTATTGTGAGCCAGTTCCTGACGGAACTCGATGGACTTGTGGAGTTGAGAAACGTTGTGATCATTGCGGCAACTAATCGACCGGATATTGTTGATCCGGCGTTGCTTCGACCTGGAAGGTTCGACAGACTCTTGTACGTTCCACCGCCCGGTCTGGAGGCACGGAAGCAGATTTTCAAGATACACACGCGAAAAACGCCAATGATGCCAGAGGTGAACTTGGATGACCTGGCGAAAATGACCGATGGCTACACCGGTGCCGACATCGCCTCTGTCGCAAACACGGCTGTAATGCTAGCTTTGAAGGAGCATATCATGAAATCGAAGAATCCAGAGGAGGCACAGAAGACTGCGAAGAGCGTCAAAGTATCCCGTCGCCACTTCCAAGAGGCGCTTGAAAAGATCAAACCAATATCGTCTCAGGAGCTACAGGCGTATCAAAGGTTCGCTCAACAGTTCTCGGACACGCCAGGACGGTCCAAGGTAGCGGTCACGTCAACATCATAGGTTGAACCATTCCGGCAAACGGAGAATAAGGCAACCGTTCCTTCTTGCTTGTCATTTCTCTTAGGACGTCAGAGGTTTCTGCGAATAAACGGTAGCAGACACGTTAAGTTCTCTCGTAAGCTTGCGAGGAATGTCCACATTGGATGGAATACTCGGGGGGTCGGCCGAGAGATAGCTAGATACTTAAGTATGGTCAGCGCATAAAGACCGTTCGCTGAACAGAGACACAGCATAGTACATTCGCTACCACGGAGGTGAAATTGCATGGCTGAAGAACCAAAGAGGACAGAGAGACCTCCTACCCAAACTCGTAGAAGTGACATTCCGCCGGACACTATCTTGATCGGGAAGAAGCCGATTATGGCATACGCGACCGCGGTAATGATGCACTTTAACACTGGCGCCAAGCGCTTAACATTGAAGGCACGAGGAAGAGCGATCAGCACCGCAGTCGATGTTGCTGAGGTTGTGAACAACCGTTTCTTCCAGGGTGGCTTGACCAAGTCGGTTGCCTTGGGCACGGAGGTTGTCGGTGAGGGCCAGGATGCCAGGAACGTCTCTACGATCGAGGTAGTATTGGAGAGGACAAAGTAACTCCTATCTGATAACTAGCTCGGACCGTGATGAGACGGTTCTTGAGACGAAAAACCCTTTTTTTGAAAAGTTCTTTCTAATCGAAGTCAGACAGCTACTAGCTAGTCTACTTCGACGTATACATCCGGGCCTTCAATCTTCACTTTGTAATTCTTCAGGGGCTCTACTGCTGGCGAAGTAACAGCCTCTCCAGTCTTCAAGTCAAATTGGGACAGGTGGAGTGGACAGACGACTCGGTCTCCGATTATGAAACCGTTGGATAAGTCAGCTTCCTCGTGTGTACATGTGCCATCGTGTGCGTATATTTTTCCG